>JBLHWU010000074.1:0-26458 GCA_047629355.1 Saprospiraceae bacterium
AACATAAATGGTACTTTTAAAGCAAAAAGGGAGAACAAAAATGCGCTCTCAAAAAAGTAACTTTATTTAATTCGCGTTCCTTAAATACCGTGTAAAGTAAATTTGTTTAAAGTTTAAGAAGCGAGAGAAGCGTAAAATTTTCGAGCTTCAAAAAATATAGTCAGCATTGCCTGCGGCAATGCGGGTGTGCTTGTTAAGGAGCAAAAACGGTTTATAAAAACCGTTTTTACCCCTTAAAATCCCCTTGTAAAAATGCAATAAAATTTACTTTACAATGTATTAAATGGGTTTTTATTAGCGTTTTTATTCCCATTTTTAGATAGAATAATTTTCTTTTCTCGGAGTAAATTTATTCTTATTAATTTTCTGTGGATTCAGCGTAATATTTGATAAAAAATTCAACAAAAAAATAGAAGAAAAAAAGATTATTTAATCGCTTTAAAACCTGATATAATAACGAATTTTCAGAAGAAATGGCATGGCGAGAAGACGATTCCATCACATAAAGATTTAGCTGTTTTCCTGTATTCCGTTTTTTCCCATTTCTTTACGGTCCAGCTTTTCTGTATTGTTTTCCTTCGTTAAAAATGTTGATGAGATGGTTCCTTTTATCTATTCCTTTTTTGTTATATTAAGTAGGTGACCTTTTTTTTAAAAAAGAAAAAAATCATTAAAAAACAACCAACATGAACATTTCCTCTTTACCAGAAGACCTAAAAATTCCTTTAACATCTCCTGTCCAATTATTTAATTACCAGACCATGGATTCTTGTCTTCGCAGTAAAATTAACCTCACCAAAAATACCTTCAGCTTTCTAATAGATGGAACCAAAGAAGTATTGGCAGATTATAAATCGGTTAAAATTGAAAACAATGCGTTTCTCATTATCAAATCAGGCAATTGTCTAATGACCGAGACGGTTTCAGCGGTCAATCAACAATACAAAAGCATCTTACTATTTTTTACGGATGAAATGTTGTTTAATTTTTTAGAACGCAACCAAGTAAATGCGTCCGCACCGAAAGAAGTGAAGTCTTTTTTGGTTTGTCAATATGATCATTATATCCGTCATTTTGTCCAAAGTCTGGAAAATATTCATCAACTGCAACCAGCGCAACAAAGTCCTCTTTTGAAAATTAAATTTGAGGAAATCATGGTTTATTTGTTGCAAAAAGAAGGAGATACCTTTTTGAATGCCATTTTAGCCAATCACGATAGCCAAACCATCCGTTTTCTCAATGTCGTTGAAAACAATAAATTTAATAAACTTAGCCTTCAAGAACTATCTTTTTTGTCCAATAAGAGTCTGTCCACGTTCAAACGGGCTTTTCAAAAACACTTTCAGATGACCCCAATCAAATGGTTTCAAGAGCGAAGATTGGAACACGCTGCCTTTTTATTAAGCACCCATAAGAAACGACCAATTGAGTTGTATGAAGAAATTGGTTACGAAACCTTGTCCAATTTTGTGCAGGCTTTTAAAAAGAAATATGACGTTACGCCAAAGCAGTTTCAATTACAAAAAATGAACTTTTAGCAATACTTTTTGACTTTCCAAAAAAGGGATAAACAATTAAAATATTGAACCTTTGCGTCATCATTTATTAATAAATATCAACGTTTAAAAAAATAAAAAAATGCAGAAATCAATCATTACGGTAGCCTTATTATTAGCGTTTAGCCTTAGCGCATTCACTCAAAATACCTTTACCTTACATAGCAAAGATTTAGGTGGACAAACGACGACGACCCAAGAATTCGATGGTTTCGGCTGTACAGGCGAGAATCAATCACCGCAATTGTCTTGGAGCAATGCTCCGGAAGGCACAAAAAGTTTCGCCATCACTATGTATGACCCAGATGCTCCGACTGGTAGCGGCTGGTGGCATTGGGTTGTATTCGATATCCCTGCCGATGTCAACGAATTGGTTGCTAATGCGGGTAATCTTGACATGAAATTAGCACCAGATGGCGCGATTCAAAGCATCACTAATTATGGTGCTGCTGGTTATGGAGGTCCTTGTCCGCCAGAAGGTCATGGCTTGCACCAATATGTCATCACAGTGCATGCATTGAAAACTGATAAATTGGGCTTGGACGCGACTACCAATCCAGCGGTTGTTGGATATTATTTGTGGAATAATACGTTGGCGAAAGCAAGTATTGTGTCTTATTATCAGCGAGAAAAGAAGTAAGTAGATTACCGCAATTATTCGCTATCGAATCAATGCTATACTTCCTCTATAGACCGATGCTTGTTCGCAGGCATCGGTTGCTATTTCTAATACCCAAACATAGACTCCTGTTTGGGCCTCCTCATTTAAAAATTGACCATCCCAACAAGTTGTGGGGTTTGTCGTTGTAAAAACAAGATTCCCCCAACGATTGTAAATGTCCAATTTAAATGCTTGAATACTTACCGCTTCACTAAAGTAAGCTTGAAAACAGTCATTTATTGCATCACCATTGGGACTAAAAATATTGGGAAGCGCATGTGTTCCGATCAATCCATTTTGATTGAGCGTCACCGTGATAATTGAATCACAACCTTGTGCATTTTTAAAGGTAAATATTTGTTGTTCTCCGACCGATAATTCAACGCCATTGTAAATCATGGAAGTGCCATCGCAAGTTTCCAAATTTAATTTTTCTTCACTACTTGTACTTCCCACAACAGTAATGGAAATGATGGAATCGCAACCGCTGCTATTTTGAAAAATGAAATCTTGCGTGTCACCAACGGATAATGTTGTGCCGTTGTAGTCAAGTTCGCCGTCGCACGTTTCTAAAATTAAATCATTGCTGCTATTTGACAATTCAACCACCGTTACGGAAACGATAGAATCACAGCCATTACTATTTTGAAAAGGAAAATCTTGCGTGTTGCCAGCGGATAATGTTGTCCCGTTATAATCAAATGTTTCCCCATCACAAATTTCAAATGTTAAGTAATTACTACTATTTGCGAATCCAAGCACGGTTACAGAGACGATAGAATCACAGCCGTTGCTGTTTTGAAAAATAAAATCTTGCATATCACCGACAGCAAGCAATGTTCCATTATAGTCAATCATTTCATTTTCGCAGATTTCTAAACTGAGTAAAATAGAGTCAGATTCAGTCATTTCAATAAGGATGTTTTCATTGATTTCTCCACAGTTAGAGTTTCCGGTAACGGACAAAGGAACCTCGCCATTGCTCAAATCCGCATTCCCCATGCTGTAAACCGTGGAAGCGGCATTATTCATACTAAATGTCCCATCGCCCGTCGTTTGCCAAGACCAATCCGTACTGTTTTGTGTATTAAAAATGGCGGATAAAGTCACTGTACTATCGCAATTAATGGTTTGAATCACTTCAATTTCAGGAGCAGCGAATATATTGGTACTTACGGTATTCGAGGTCAAAATTTCGATGCCGCCCATATCCAAATTGGGTACATTTTCCAAAGTAGCACTATTATTCAAAACACCATCTGCAACCCAATCGCCCAAGGCTGCATCCATTGAAAATGTGGCTATCGTATTGGCAACTACCTCATCAATAATAAAGGTCGCATTCCCAGCATCAAACGTTGAATTGCTGATACTCAATCCATTCAGATTGTAAGGTTGAAACACCCAACTAACTGGCATTGGCAATACATCCGTCAGCAACAATCCTTGCAAGGGAATATTCAATTGATTGTTAATCGTAAACGTATAGACCACAAAGGCATCTTCGCAAATTTCCGTCACATTTACCACTTTTGTAAACTCAATAATGGTAGAAGGGCAATCCACTGTTCCATCAATTAAGACATCTTCAACAGCAGTGGTCGCTCCGTCAAAGTCTTGATAAATTTGGTTGATATCGCCCATTAATAAAACGTCTTGATCATTGTAATTTTCATTGGCGGCAGCGGTGGCATCATAAGTGTAAGTAATGGAAATGCAGCAACCTCCAGGAATGTCAAATGAACCATTATTGTCCGTTGAACAACCATTACTATTAACGACGCTATTGAGCAAAATGAAGTCAGCGGGTGCGTCATCCATCACCAGCACACCAGTCGCGTCCAAATCGCTAATGTTGCAAATATCGACTGTGTAAATCACGATATTATTGCAAATTGGCGTCGGAGTTGTGGTATATTTAAAGGTTTGCAAAGTGGGTAATGGCTCTGTACAAATCGTCGTATCACTGATATTATTGGAATAAGCCAATTCGTTAATATTCGTAATTGGAAAAGCAATTGGTGGTGATTGGTTGCCATCGTCATTAAAAACAGCATAAATATTAGCTGCTGCAACCACTGGCAAAGTCACCGTAAAAACCTCTGTCGAACCAATGGGAATCGCACAGGGAACTTGCCAAGTTAAAATGGGCGTTGCCGCAAATAAAGCTGGATTGTTGTAATAAAAAGTAACGGGTGTGCCCGAAGGAATCGACAATTCCCGCAAGGCTTCAACTGTAAAAGTAAGGTCCACATTGTCAGGTGTGGGGCAACCGCCGTTGGCTGAAATATCAATAATATCAAGTGCACCATCTCGATTAAAATAAACCGTAGCCGAACTTCCAGGGGCAATTGGACATAGGTATAAATTCACGATATTTTCCGCCAAACCTTGGTCTAATTGAGAATAGGCAGGCGCACCAGGTGCGAGCAAATCAATGGAAGCGACTTCTCGCAAAATACTCCGTGTATAGCTCTCTGCAAAAGCATTGTCGAATGCGATGGTGATGATGTGGTAACCTGCCGCTTTGTATTGGTCGGCGAGACTGGCGAGGGAGGGGCTGATTTGACCACCGCTGCCATCTGTTGATAAAACTAGTATTCGTGCTGCATCGGGGCGGGCATTATTTGCTAAGTAATTTTCTCCGAAAGTGAGCGCTTCGTGGGGATTGGTACCGCCTGAAAAAGCACGGATGTTATTGACATAACTTTGCAAATTGGAGAACTCGCCAGTCATCGGTATTTGGACACTTTGTGAAAAGGCACTCGACCATTCAATAATCGCTGCACGGCTATCTTCTCCCCCCATTCCAATATTAGTTGCATTCAAAAAATCGACAAAAAACTGTTTAGATTCGTTGTATTCTATAGCATCTACTGAACCTGACACGTCATTTAAAATCATAATATCCAACGGTTGAGTACAAGGGAAAATCGGAACAATTTCATCCAATAAAGTGATTTCAACAGTTTGCTGATTGCCAATATCATCTGATACCATGATTTCATATTCGCCCTGAACAAGCGTTGGAATCATAAAAATAGAATCTGCAACATTTGCTTGTATCCCGCTACTTAATCCTAACCAACTCAACTGGTACGGTGGCGTTCCTCCTGCCACAATTAGGTTGATTTCTCCATTATTAAACCCGTTGGAACTATTGGTGGTCGTAATTTCGATGATTTCAAAAATAGACCCTATTTCAGAAATTAAAAGGATGTTTTCTTTAATTAATTCAAGCCCTTCTGCGTCTGTTACAGTTAAACTATAAGTTCCTTCGGATAGATTATCAATAATGAAATTAGGCTCATTGCTGCTGCCCGTTGCAGTTTGACCGTCTTCTGTGCGCTCCCAAAGAAAGGTAAAAGGGGCAGTTGCGCCGATGACTTGTACTTGGATTGAGCCGTTATTTGCGCCGAAGCAGGGAATGTTAATGGAGATTTCTAAGCGTTCGCAAGTTGCATCTAAAATTTCTGTAAAGGAATCACATTCGGACTCATTATTAAAGATACTGATAGAGCCGCCTATTGCGCCAGAAGTATTGAGTAGGTCTTTTACCGCACAACAATTAGCTAAACTTTCGTTATTTGCAATAGCAAAAGTGCCTCCTACAGAACTTAAATTTTCTAAACCATCCAGTTGCAGTAAACCTGAGTTGTTGTTTAGTTGAAAATAGTTACCAACGTCCGTCAAATTTAAAAAACCTGCGAAACTGGTTAAAATATTACAGCCCGTTATTCTCAAATCCTCTCCGACTGAAATTAGATTAGCGAAACCATCAAGATTTGTTAAGTCGTCATTATTATCAATTCGTAAATTGCTCGTAATGGAACTTATATTGATAAACCCATCTACATTAATTATATCATTGGCGTAAATGTGCAATTCTCCCGCAATAGCCGTCAAACCGATGAAACCACATCTACGTTTAATAAACTTGCGTTGCCACCCACTCTTAAATATTCACCAAGTGAAGTCAAATTAGTAAAGCCATCAACATTTAGTAAATTATTATTATCTACAATTTGTAAATAACCGCCAATGCTGGTCAAATTAATCAATCCATTAACATTTGTTAAAACTGTATTATCTCTTATTTGTAAATAACCGCCAATTGAAGTCAAATTAGCAAATCCATCCAAATGCAGTAAATTAAAATTATCCTCTATCTGCAAATATTCTGAAATAGCAATCAAGTTAGAGAAGTTAACATTTGTTAAAACTGTATTATCTCTTATTTGTAAATAACCGCCAATTGAAGTCAAATTAACAAACCCATCCAAATCAAGCAACGCACCATTATCGATAATTCGTACATATTCTCCTACTGAAGTCAAATTGGTCATTCCATCCATATTCATCACAGAAGGATTGTTAACCAACCTGAAATATCCACCGACCGATACCAAACTGTTGAAGCCGCTAACATCTAATAAAAGGTCGTTAATGATGATGCTGAAAGACTCTCCTATAGTTAACAAATTTGAAAACCCACCAACTGTTTCTAAATTATCATTCCCGCTTAAATTCAAATATTCAGTGATATTATTTAAATTTAAAAAGCCATTGATGGTCATTAAACCTGAGTTATTTCTGATGTTCAAATAACCGCCAACGGAGGTCAAAGTAGTAAAGTCATCAAAATCAGTCAGCGCATTATTATCAATTATTTCTAAATAACCCCCAATCGTATTTAAATTGTCAAACCCGGCTAAACTTTCAATGCCATCATTAGATTCTATGTTTAAAAAGCCACCAATTGTTGTTAAATTGTTGAATGCATTGACATTTTGTAGCACAGCGTTATCTTCTATTTGTAAAAAACTTCCAATAGAAATGATATTGGTTAAGCCATCAATATTCACTAATACTAAATTGTCATTCATAATTACAGCCCCCATTATAGTAGTCAGGTTTGTGAATCCATTGATGGTTGTTAAAAGCGGATGATTATGAATTAACAGGTAATCACCGAGTGAGGTTAAATTTTGAAAACCATTGAGCGTAACTACCGAAGCATTCTCGCCAATAGCTAAATAACTGCCAATGGTTGTTAAATTATTAAAACCGTCCACGTTGGTCAACGCCTCGTGTTCACTGATATTCAGATAACCACCAACCGTCTCTAAATTATCCAATCCATCCAAATTCGTCAATCCTTCGTTGTCAAATAAATACAGATTTCCACCAATATTAGTTAGATTAACTAAACCATTAATATTCGGTAACGCGTCGTTAAATTGAATGTAAGCATCTCCTTCTATTTCCGTCAAACCCGATAGTCCATTGATATTAGTTAAGGCAGGATTACCTTGTATATATACGTGTGAACCAATTGAAGTTAAATTGTCCAGTCCAGCAAAATTTGATAAATTGATATTAGACTTTATTGTCAAGACACCGCCAACAGTGGTAAGATTAGACAAATTGGACAAATCAATAATTGGGTCAGTAGGACTAAAGCTGGTTTGTATTTTAAGTTCTCCAGTAATCGTGGTAATTGAGTTGTCAAAAGCATCCACTTGAGTCTGAGTGGTAAAAGTTACATTTTGTGAAAAACAAACCGCAATAGAAAAGCTACTCAACAATACAATTAGAAAGAGTCGGTGATAAAAGAGCATGTCATTATTTTTTTAAGGGTTTTCTTAATATTAGTAAAAACGATTCAATCGTTTTTACTAAGCAGTCTAAATCTACTGCATTTCCTAAAGATACATCAAAGCTATCAACAATCAGAATTTCGTCTTATAAAACTTAAAACACCGAATTTATTTCTTAAATACTTTCCTCTAAGAACCCCAAAACCTCCTCAATATATTTCCTGTCATTCGACAAGCGCGGCACTTTATTTTGCCCACCAAATTTCCCTTTCGACCGCAGCCATTCATGAAAAGTGCCCGCAGGTACAGGGTGCATTCGCAATTGTTCCAAAGCCATGCTTTTGTAGCGCTTGGCTTCGTAATCAGAATTTATTTTCTGCAAATTCTTATCTAGTAATTCATTGAATTGATGCAAATTTGGTGGCTGTTTTTCAAACTCAATTAACCATTCATGTCCACCTTTATCCCCTCCTTTGAAATAAATTGGGGCGACCATATATTCACTAACCATCGCGTTGGTTTCGGTACAAGTTTGAGCAATTGCAGAGTCCGTATTTGCTAAAATAACTTCCTCACCGAAGGCATTGACGAATTGTGTCATTCGTCCTTTAATTTTGATTCGAAAAGGGTATTTAGTTGTGAATTCAATCGTATCACCGGGTGTATAACGCCACAAGCCTGCATTTGTACTAATCACAATTGCGTAAATTTTACCCAATTCTACGGCTTCCAAGGGCACAGCAATCGGTGCTTCTTTTTCCCATTCTGATTGTGGTAAAAATTCAAAATACACACCATTGTCCAATAATAAAAGCATATCGTCGGCATCAAAACGGTCTTGCACCGCAAAAAATCCTTCCGAAGCATTGTAAATTTCTTGATAGCTGACTTGCTTACCGGGTAGCATTTTTTCAAACTGTTTGCGATGTGGCCCAAAACTCACGCCGCCATGAATATAGCCTTGCAACTCTGGCCAAACTTCCAACATATGCTCTGCCCCCGTGATTTCCAAAATCCGTCGAAACAAGACCAGTGTCCAAGTCGGCACACCGCCAATCATCACCATTTCTTTTTCTTTGGCAGTAATTTGTGCTATTTTTTCAATCTTTTCTTCAAAATTTGGCAGCAATGCCGTTGCAAAATCTGGTGTGAAAAATGGGCGCCCCACTATCGGCATATGTTCAATCATGATGGCAGAAACGTCGCCAATAATGGTATTTGGATTACCAGGAAATGCCGACAAACTACCGCCCATCAGCAAACTTTTACATTCAAATTGACGCGCATCATCCCGTTCATCATAAAAAAAAGTCATCGTGTCCCAAGTCCCTTTAATGTGGCATTCTTTGAGATTTTCGGAACTGACAGGAATGTATTTACTACGTCCGCTTGTCGTACCAGAGGACTTGGAAAACCATTTAATTTGACCACTCCACAGCACATCTTCTGCGCCGTGCATCATTTTTTCAATATAAGGATATAAAGTGTCGTAATTTTGAATAGGAACGGCATTTGCAAATTCTTGAGCCGTTTTTATTCTAGAAAAATGATACTTTTTACCCCATTCCGTATGCTTCGCAGTTTCCAATAAATTAGCCAATACCTCCTGCTGAATACGCTCAGGATGCTGCATATATTCTTGAATCCGCTTTAACCGATACCGATATATTTCTCGAAAAACTTTATTGACCCATTTTTTCATGCAGGGAAGTCTCTAACTTTTAGTGAGTAAAAATAATATTTAAAAATACTAAATTAGCTAAAAATTTAACTTGGGCAAATCTTAGGAACGCGAAATAAATAAAGTACGATTTCTGGAAAAGAGGTTTTTTGCTCAGTTTGTGCTTTAAAAGTCCGATTCATGTTGATATCATGAGCATTTTTAAAGTAAAAAATGAGAGCAAAATATCCTCTTAAAAGTTGTAGATTATTTTTTTACCGCTACTAAGGAATGCGAAATAAATAAAGTTAGATTCTTGAGAAAGCGGTTTTGTTCTCATTTTTTGCTTTGAAAGTGCGATTTATGTTGATCTAATGAGTATTTTTAAAATAAAAAATGAGGGCAAAATATCCTCTCAAGAGTCTGAGTTTATTTAATTCGCATTCCTTAGTAGTTGTATAAGGCAAAAAACGCAGACATAGCCTTTGCTATGCCGAGTATTTTTAACGAAGTACAAATTTAAAAATCGCCAAATCATCCGACAGGATTAACTTGAATAACTACTTAGTAACGGTAAAAAAATAACTCCGCCAACTACCAAGTATTTCTTTTGTCCTTATTTTCCACTTTTGAAACAGTCATTATGTAGAGATAATTCCTATTTAAAAAGTAAAAACTAAGAACAAAATAAACGTTGTTAGTTGGCGGACTTATTATTTTACCGTTACTAAGTAGCCCGACAACAACATTTAATGTCAATTATCCATAAATAACAACTCTCTCACCATCAAAATAGCACCTACTTTCCAAAACCCACATTTGCACCCAATAGAATTAAACATTTTACCTATCTTACCTTTTTAAACACTACCCAAATACCTGATTCCTAAAATTCTATTTCTCTATAACCAAACTTTACAAAAATGCAAAAAGTCAATACCTCCTCTACTCTGATTTTAACTTTTCTCATCACTGCCTTTTTTTCTTTAAAAACAGTGGCTCAAAACAACGCGATGGCACTCGTTGCCAATAACAAAAAACACGAAACCATCAAGCCCTTGTTATTCATTCAAAATAAGAAGCAATGGCATGAAAACGTATTATTTAAAACGTATTTCCTCGGCAGTAACAGTTTTTTTTTAGAAAAAAATGGCTTTACTTATTTATTGACACACCCAGAAGATTTACAAAAAATTCATGACTTACATAAAAGTTGGAAGAAGTCGAAAGACGGCATTTCCATGCGACACCATGCATATCGAGTTCGTTTTTTAAATGCCAAAGAGTCCCCCCTGCAAGGTTTGGCAAAAAAAAAGGGCTATCACAATTATTTTTTAGGGAACGATAAATCTCAATGGTCGAGTCGGGTGCCTTTGTTTGGAAAAGTGGAGCAAAAAGAGCTGTACAACGGCATTGCCTTAGAAACCTATAGCCAAAAAGGACAACTTAAATACGACCTCGTCGTCGCACCAAATGCCGATGCTTCCGTGATTAAAATCGAGTATACCGGAGCAGATAAATTGGAATTAATTGATGGCAACTTGCACATTCACACCTCCATTGATGTAATGCAGGAACTCGCACCAATCGCTTTTCAAGAATTTGGTAACCAAAGACAATACGTTGATTGTCAATACATTCTGAAAGATAATATCTTATCCTTTTACTTCCCCGATGACTATGATAAAACGCAAGAATTAATCATTGACCCAACCGTTCAGGCAGCAACGCTCAGTGGCACCAATGGCTCGGCAAATTTCGGACATTCTGCTACTTTTGACAACGAAGGAAACGTATATAGCGGCGGTCGTTCCTTCGGTGATGGCTACCCAACGACGACTGGGGCTTTTCAGCAAGTTTATGGCGGCGGCGGAACGGATATTGCCGTCAGCAAGTACAATCCTGATGGGACAAACCTGATTTATGCCAGTTATTTGGGTGGGCAAAATGGCGATTTGCCACATAGTATCATCACTGATTTTAATCAACGATTGTATGTCTATGGGTCGTCGAGTTCGACCGATTATCCTGTAACGGGCAATGCCTATCAGAGTACACACGGTGGAGGTAATGACATTGTTGTTTCTATTTTATCAACGGATGGAACGGCTTTGGTCGGGTCGAGTTATTTTGGCGGTAGCGAGAGTGATGGCGTTAATAATTCTAGCGAAAACTCTAATTATGGCGATAGTTTTAGAGGCGAAATCATCTTAGATGGGCAGACGAATGTCTATGTGGTCAGTTCGACAAGTTCGGCTGATTTTCCAGTAACGGGTAATGCATTTGACCAAAGTTATAATGACCAAATCATAGACGGTATAGCGCAAGATGCTGTTGTTTTGAAGTCAAATAGTGATTTATCGGTTTTGTATTGGTCAACCTATTTGGGTGGCGATGATGCGGATATTGGCAATGGCATTCGGTTGGATGATGAGCAAAATGTCTATGTGACAGGAACGGCGGGTGCACAAAATTTTCCAACTACTGCTAACGCCTTTATGTCGACTTGGCCAGGTGGTAATGAAAACGCCTATATTTCAAAAATTTCTTCAAATGGTAGTAGCTTAATCACCAGTACTTTTTTTGGAACGAATAACGGCGACGAGCATTCTTATTTTATGGATGTGGACGAATTAAATCAAGTTCACATTTATGGACAAACGACGGGCAATGTTCCCGTTACGTCAGGCACTTATTTTTTCAATCTAGGTAGTTCGCAGTTTCTTGCAGCTTTCGACGAGACCCTTTCGGATAAAATTTATTCGACAGTGATTGGCAGCGGCGGCGGGCTCGGTTATGATTTTGTACCCGTTGCTTTTATGGTGGACAAATGCAATGGCATCTATTTCTCCGGCTATTATTCTGCTGCCAATTTACCAACTACAAGCAATGCAATTTCAACCAATGGTGGCGTCTTTTATTTGGGTGTTTTAGAGCCTGATGCCTCCGATTTGCTATTTGGAACATATTATGGTGAAGCTGACCACGTTGATGGCGGCACGAGTCGTTTTGATAAAGGAGGTGTTGTTTATCAGGGTGTTTGTTCTTGTACAGGTTCGATTATGAATACACTACCAGGAGCTTGGGCGACTACGCAAAGCGCCTTTTGTGACGTCGGTGTTTTTAAAATTGATTTTGAAATAGAAACCGTCACCGCCAATGGAACAGTCGTACCTGGCACGTCAGGATGCGCACCTTTTGAAGTCGATTTGACCTATACTGGACTGAACGCCACTGAATGGGAATGGTTCTTTCCAGATGGTACACTAACAACAACCATTAATGCAAATTATACCTTTGCAGAAGCTGGAAATTACGAAATTCCGTTAGTCGTCAAGAACCCGAATACCTGCAATTTCACCGATACCATTTTTGTACAAATTGATGTATTGGATGGGGAAAGTTCCTTGCAAGAATTTCAGATTTGCGATGGCGAAGACCTCTTTCTTGACGCCACGACTTCCAATGCAACCTACCTCTGGGATGATGGTTCAACCTCCGCTACTTTGGTCGTCAATCAACAGGGAACTTACTGGGTGGATGTGATGATTGAAGGTTGTGCCAAACGCGATTCTTTCCTCGTGACTTCACTGTCAGCGGTGGACATTGAGTTGGGACCAGATACTTCCGTTTGTGATATTCCGTCCATTATTTTGGATGTGGCAGACCCTGCAGCGCTAAGCTATATTTGGCAAGATGGTACGGGCAATTCCAATTTTACCGCGACCACTTCGGGCATTTATTCGGTCGAAGTTACGGATACGGCGGGCTGCGTATCCATCGATGAAGTGTCGCTGGATTTTGGAGAAACTGTTCCACTTGATTTAGGTCCAGATAGCACGCTTTGTGTCGGGCAAACCACTATCCTCTCTTTTACTATTCCAGATGTGACTTACGAATGGTCGGACGGTTCTGCTGGCCAATCGTATAACATTAATGAGCCGGGCACTATTTGGTTAGAATTGGACAATAATGGCTGTAAAAACAGAGATTCTATTGAAATAATTTACCTCCCAGAACTCTTTCCAAATGCAGAAGGCATCGACATTCTCTGCGCCAATGATTGCAATGGGGAAGTAACCGTTGCGCCTTCTGGTGGCATCGGATTTGGTTACGCAATTGCCTGGGAAACTGGCGATACTACCGAAAAAGTCTCTAATCTCTGCCCCGCCACTTATTCCGTCACCGTAACAGATGCTAATGGCTGTACAGGCATTGATGAAGGTGCCGTGGGCGCACCGCCCCCCTTGGATATGACGCTGACTTTGCAAGCTGTAGAATGTCCAGATGATGGCAATGGCGCGATTGAAGTGACAACAACAGATGGAGGCGTTCCTCCCTATACTTATTCGATTGATAATTCTACTTTTAGTCCAATTAATGGGGCTGGATTTTTGTCTGGTGGCACTTACACCGTTATTGCGCAAGATGCCAATGGTTGTTTGATTGAAAAAACGGCAGTGATTGATGAACCAGCAGATTTTGTGGTGTACACAGGTGATGATATTTTTATAAAATTGGGTGACCGAGTTGATTTAGGTGGGCAGATTATTCCTTATTTTGGACAAGTGATGTTGTGGACACCTGCCGATTCTTTAAATTGTCCAACTTGCCCCAATCCCTACTTTTTCCCATTAGAATCTGGGCAAATGAACTTCTTGGTGACCGATACGACAAGTGGCTGTTTTCGACAAGATTCTATGTTGATTTTTGTGGAAAAACCACGCGATGTCTTTGCGCCAAATGTCTTCTCTCCCAACTTGGATGGCACAAATGATTTCTTTACCATCTTTGCAGGAATTGGCGTAAAAGAAGTTTTACAAATGCACGTTTTCAGCCGCTGGGGTAATCTTATTTTTGAAAAAAATAATTTTCAACCTAATGATGTTAACATTGGTTGGGATGGCACTTTGAATGGTGAAACGTTGAATCCAAATGTATTTGTTTGGAAGGCGCAGGTACGGTTTAAGGATGGAGAAATGAAGTGGTATCAGGGAGATGTGACGTTAGTGCGGTAGCATTTTTTAGTTAAAAATTTGGTAAAACCCGAAATTTTGAATCCTGGTCAATACCGCATAACAACAGTTTTGTAAGATTTTTGAGTTTCAAAAAATACAATGCGAGGCTGTATCAAAAGGTCGCCACAAGGCTAATTTATTTGGAGAAAATTTTCAAATACGAAAACCTCGCCCATTAATTTACCTTTTAATTCAGCCTCGACGTGGGACTTGCGGGATAAAACGCTCTCTGTCGAAGATTCAAATAAATTTTTGTTCCACGGTAACCAATACCGTGTGAAGTAAATTTTATTGCATTTTTACAAGGGGATTTTAAGGGGTAAAAACGGTTTATAAAAACCGTTTTTACCCCTTAACAAGCACACCCCCATTGCCGCAGCCAATGCGCACTGTATTTTTTGAAGCTCGAAAATCTTACGATTCTCTCGCTTCTTAAACTTTAAACAAACTTACTTTACAGTGTAATCAATGCTCCAAATTTTATATTTCTATCAATATGGCTGTCGTTAAGTAACGCGTAGTCATTAATGATAAAAGCTATCAAAGAATATTGATTTAAAAATTAATTTCACTAATTTCTGCTATTTTTACACCTTTTAATTTAAAAAATAAAATCGATGCGGCAAGCCCTACCACTTTTCTTATTCCTCATTTTTTTAATTTCTTGTAAAAATAATATGAAAATAACTTACGGTAGCTACGAAGAATACCCAGTATACGAGGGCAACCTCGGTTTAATTTATAGTCCAGAAAAATCGCGATTCCGCATCTGGGCACCCACAGCAGATGCAATAAAAATTCGCTTGTACGACCAAGATTTAGGTGGAAACCCAGCGTTTGAACAAGATTTAAAAAGAGATAGTCATGGCACTTGGCAGGCAACTTTCAATGAAGATATTGAAGGAAAATACTATACTTTTGAAGCAACTATTGACGGAAAAAACTTGGAAGAAACACCCGACCCTTATGTCAAAGCAGTCGGTACAAATGGGAAGCGCGGACAAGTCATTGATTTTTCAAAAACGAATCCTAAAGATTGGCTGACGCATGCCAAACCTGCGCTTGAAAATTTGAATGACATCATCATTTATGAACTACACGTTCGAGATTTGTCGATGTCTCCTAATTCTGGTATTCAAAACAAGGGGAAATTTCTTGGTCTAACGGAAACGGGGACGAAAAGTCCGGATGGATTGGCGACGGGTTTAGACCATATTAAGGAAATGGGTGTGACGCATGTTCATTTGCTACCAGTTTATGATTATAAATCTATTGACGAAAGTCAATTGACACAAAATAAGTTCAATTGGGGCTACGACCCGCAAAATTACAACGTTCCCGAGGGCAGTTATTCTACCAATCCTGCAGACGGGGCAGTGCGGATTCGAGAGTTTAAAACGATGGTAAAAACTTTACATGACAATGGACTACGCGTCATCATGGATGTCGTTTACAACCATACTTTTGATACCAACACCCCATTTGAACAGCTCGTTCCAGGTTATTATTATCGAAAAAATGAAGATGGCAGCTTCTCCAATGCTTCCGGTTGCGGCAACGAAACTGCTTCTGAACGCTTGATGATGCGCCGCTATATTATCGAAAGTGTGCAATATTGGGCGCAAGAATATGGCATTGACGGCTTTCGGTTTGACCTCATGGGCATTCACGATGTTGAGACGATGAATGAAGTTTCAAAAACACTGCGGGCTATTGACCCAACGATTGTAATTTATGGCGAAGGCTGGACGGCGGGTGACTCTCCCCTACCCGATTCCTTGCGGGCGAGCAAAAATCATACGCTGCAATTGAATCATGTCGCGGCATTTAGCGATGATATACGGGATGCGGTGAAAGGACACGTTTTTACGCAAGATGCGAAGGCGTTTATTAGTGGTTTGGAAGGCTTGGACGAGAGTGTAAAATTTGGGATTGTGGCAGCAGGACGACATCCGCAAGTTGATTATGCAAAAGTCAATTACTCCAATGCACCTTGGGCGCGCGACCCGCATCAATGCATCAATTATGTAAGTTGCCACGACAATCATACGCTTTGGGATAGGCTGACGAATTGTTGCAGTGAATTTTCAAAAGCAGACCGAATTGAGATGCATAAGTTGGCAAATACGATTGTTTTAACCAGTCAAGGTATTCCATTTTTGCACGCAGGAGTCGAGATGGTTAGGACCAAACAAGGGGAAGAAAATTCTTATAAATCACCTGATTCGATTAATCAAATTGATTGGGATTGGAAGAAAGAAAACGCCGAGGTTGTTGATTATTATAAAACGTTGATTCAGATGCGCAAAAATCATCCTGCTTTTAGAATGACGACGAATGCCCAGATTCAGCAGCATTTGCAATTTTTAAATATGAAGGAAAATAATTTAGTGGGTTATCAAATTTCAGCCAATGCGAACGGCGATGAGTGGAAAGATATTGTCGTTGTTTTTAATGGAAATACCGATTCCAAAACGGTGGATTTACCAAAAGGAGATTGGAGGATTGTTTGTCAAAATGGGGTAATTGATGAAAATGGAATTGGCGAATTTAAAGGTGGGAAAATTGAAGTAGCGGAGCATTCTGCCTTGATTCTAAAACAATAGTTTGATGCTCCGAAATGAAAAATTCGTAGTGCTGAAGTAAGGAATGCGAATTAAATAAACTCAGACTCTTGAGAGGATATTTTGTCCTCATTTTTTACTTTAAAAATGCTCATTATATCAACATAAATCGCACTTTCAAAGCAAAAAGGGAGAACAAAACCGCTCTCTCAAGAATCTAACTTTATTTATTTCGCATTTCTAAGCGTTACTTTTGAAAGTCTATTGATACCCCACAAGTCCAACTTGGCGCGTTAGCGACAGACCTATTGGTAAGAAATATTAGTTGTTTGTGCAGAAGCGCGTAGAGATTCCCCTATTAAATACCATAATATTTTCAATTGGGCAGTCGCTCTGCGCCTTGAAACCACTAACTTTATGCAAAAAATCATGGTCATCGGTTCTTGCGGTGCAGGAAAATCAACCTTATCAAAGCAAATTGGCGAGCTTAAAAAGCTACCTGTCATTCATCTTGACCTATTGTATTGGAAACCGAATTGGATTGAATCGACGAAGGAAGAATTTGCAGCGAAACAAGTTGTGGCATTAGCTGGTAAAAAATGGGTCATTGATGGGAATTATGGCGGTACAATGGAGGTGCGTTTGAAGCGAGCAGATGCGATTGTTTGGCTAGATTTATCCATACCTCTCTGTTTTTTTAGGGTACTTAAAAGAACGTTGACCAATTATGGTAAAACCCGCTCGGATATGGGGGAAGGTTGTCCCGAAAGATTTGATTTAGAATTTTTACATTATGTCTTGACTTTTCCTTTTCATGCACGGCGGCGGTTGGTTAAGCATTTGAAGAGAAAAAAGGAAGGGCAGGTGGTTTTTCATTTGAAGAATAGGAAAGAGGTGAAGCGGTTTTTAGAAGCGTTAAGGGAGTAGGAAAAAATTAGCTGTATTCTTCCTATACAAAACACTGCGCGCCACCTACGCCAGCCCAAGTATAATTTTTAGGGATAAAGAAGGTTTTGAAAAACCTTCTTTATCCCTAAAACTCCCTTTAGGAACATCACCGAATCACCGTCACATTCCCTTTCTGTTCATATTCTCCACCAGAAACACAGCTTACTTTCAAATAATATCCATACACATCCGACGGTGCAAACCCACCTTCAAACGAGCCATCCCAGCCTTTCGTCAATTCACGGGTTCCAAATATTTTTTGTCCCCAACGATTAAAAATAATCATTTCTACTTCATCAATATTGAAGCCTCGGACGTAGAAAATATCATTCAAACCATCGCCATTTGGAGTAAACGTATTGGGCACATAAATCAGTGGGTTACCACAAAGGTTATTGACGACGCAGATTTGAGAAAATCCCACGCCACGACATTCTGTCACCGTATCAACCACCTCTAAAATATAAGTTATCGTTTCATTAGGCGTCGCAATTGGATTGGCGATAGTTGGGTCATCTAAGGTACTTTCTGATGACCAATTGTACACAAAACTATTTTCGGACAATGCCGTTATTCTAATATCATCGCCTAACAAAACAGTATCCAAACCTGGAACAATATTCAAATCTGTGTTGATATCTTGCACATTTATTTCAATATCTTGCTCTAAAGTACAACCTTTATTATTAATTATTTGTACAGTAAAAATCTCGTTTCCTAAAGGCACGATGCCGTTTGGATTATCAGGCAACCAAGTTACCGTATCGACATTTGATAAGTTAGCAATCGGCATCGCCACCAATGTATCCTTGATACAAACATTGACAAAATCTTGTGGTACTGCTTGAATTTCATAATTGCCCACAAGGAAACTATCCACTTCCACACAACCAAATTCATCGGTTGCCATCGTATAAATCGTTGTCGTGTCCGTAATGGTAAAGTTAATCGTACTCGAGTCTAAAAGCCCTTCCGAATCTATAATTGGTTCAAAATCTGCGTTCGTTGCCCAAACAAAAGTCACAGGCGTATCAGTCGTTGCGGAGAAGTCCATTTCCATTTCTTTACAAACGCTCACATCATCCGGCACTTCCAAATTCAGTGGTTCGGATAAAATAACCAAAACATCCATTTCTACCGTACAAGTATCACCACAGCCATCGTCTGAAATCACTACTGAAAACATCGATGAGCCGTCCACTATCACCATCGGGTTTGGCGAAGTCGGGTCATCTACCATATTGACAGGTGTCCACAAATAATCGAAATCTGGATTACCATTTGGATTCAAAAAGATAGTATCGCCTGCTGCACAAACGATGATGGTATCCGCTAAGGCTGGCGGATTCTCAAACACAAGCACTGGAAAACTCCTCATCACCGTATCTTGACAGCCCGTTTCAAAATCAATAATCAAGGTCGCATCAATCACTTGACAGGAGTCAAAAGTAAAAATCGGATTTTGCATTGACGAGGTATCGCCATTGCTCAAAATCCATTGCCATGCCGTAATATTTTCAGAAGTGAGCGAAGCATCCATCAAACCAATATCAACCGTTTCTGTACAGGAGGATACATCGACAGTAAAATTAGCAGACGGAGGCTCCGAAACCAGTATTTCTTTAAAAATAGTATCTAAACAAGGAAGATTTGGCACAATTGCCAAGATGTAAACACCTGGTTCAGAATAGGTGTAATTTGTGTTTTGACCGTTTCCAATATTGTCAAAATTTGGATAATCAAAAATCCATGAATAACAGGCAATACCTGCATTGTCAATGGAAAAATCGACGGTCGTGCTGTCGCATTGAGTCGTTATAATTTCATCTTCCATGATTTGCTTCGACGTATCAATGACTTCGATATAAATTTCTTCCATCAAACTACAACCCAACGAATTCGTCAAATTCACCATTAAGATAACGTCCTCATTGGTCATTACCGTTGGCGAAGCCGTATTTTCTCCTACAATAATCGCTGGATTGCTCACCCATTCATAAGTGGTAATACCGGTACAATTGGCATCTGGTATTGCGACCAATTCCTCATTTTCACAAATAAATAAAGTGTCTGGATAAAGGTCGCAAAGCAGATTGAAAACAATCATTTTGAAAACCGTATCAACGCAACCAGAAGAATTCATGATAATCAACTGCGCCTCAATAGAATCAGAAGTTGTGTAAAATTGTACCATTGATTCACTCGACATTACGCCATTATCAAATGTCCAATCCCACGAGACAATTACTGCATTTGTAGGCGTCAAGCTTGAATTTTCAGAGAAAGTTACCAAGATGCTATCGCCCATGCAAGTATCGACTTCCCAAAGAATATCGGTCTCGATTGACGAATTAAAATCAATAATGATGTCATCTGCCACCCCCGTACATCCCGTCGCATCCGTCACCGTTACCCCATAAGTATCTGGTGATAAATCGCAGGCAGAGTCCCCCATTAGCATTGGGTCACTCCATTGATAAGTCAAGGGAAGCACTACATTTGGTCCAACTTGCTGAATGTTAATTTTTCCATCATTGGTATTGCTACACGAAGCATTAATAATTTCTAATAGAATCGTCAAATTATTCGCTGGTTCCACCTCGATATTATCTGTTGTTTGACAACCATTCATGTCTGTAACCATCACCTCATAAAATCCAGCAGCAAGGTTAGTTGCCGTTTGAGTAGTTTGTACAGGTGTTGTTCCCCATTCATAATCAAAAGCCGGCGTTCCATTTATCACATTATCTACCGTCGCGGTACCGCCCGTACCATCACACTCGGCGGGTGTCGAACTTAGTTCTAGAACCAAGTCAGAAGTGGGTACGAGTATTGCGCTTTCCGTTGCAGTACACCCTGCTGCATCAGTCACTGTAACGGTATAAGTTCCTACATCTAAAGCAGTTATCATCGGCGTAGTTTCGCCATTACTCCACAAATATTCGTATGAAGGTACGCCCGCTGTCACGCCTACGGACAAGGTTCCATTCATGCCACCGACACAAGTTGGGTTGATAATATCGACAATAGCAATCTCTACGCCGCTACTAATTATAAATGAAGTATCTACTTTACAATCATTCACATCCGTCACTGTCAGTGCATAAGTTCCTGGAGATAAATTAATCAAATTCGAAGAAGTAGACCCCGTACTCCAAAAATAGTCAACCGGTGATGTTCCCCCCGATGCCGTTACCGAAATAGAGGCATCATCCGCACATTGCCCAATAATGGTTGCATCCAAAATAATTTCTGGTGGTTCATTTACCGTACCGCTTCCAATTGCTACGCAACCATCCGAATCGGTTACCGTTACCGAAAAATCGCCCGCAGGAATCCACGGTAAACTTGGGTCTATCGAACCCGTATTCCACAAATAAGTAAACGGCCCGACGCCGCCTGTAATCATCAAATTCGCACTCGCATCACAGATTCCAAAACAAACCACATCGGTCGTCACCACTTCTATTGACAAAGGCAAATTAACCGTTCGCCCAGTAATTACTTTACATCCATTAACATCCGTCACCGTCACTGATAAATATCCTGCCGCAAAATTGCTGACACTCTGCGTCGTTGCCCCTGTACTCCATGCGTATACATAAGGTGTCGTACCACCCGTTGCAGTCACTGACCAAGAACTATTTATGCCCTCACAGACATCACCATCCGCAATTACTGCTGCCTCCAAAAGGTCAGGTTGAGTTACCGTAGCCGTCGCGGTTGCCGTCATACCATTGGCATCGGCAATCGTTACCGAATAGTCGCCGCCCGTCAAATTATAGGCCGTCTGTCCAGCTTGCCCATTGCTCCAAAAATAGAGATAAGGAGCAGAACCACCGTCTGGATTTGCCGTTGCGGCTCCATTGGTATAGCCATTGCAAGTTGGGGAAGTCGTCGCAAAATCAATGGCAACTTGTCCCTCCAATTCACTGACTACCAACACACTAAGCATTAATAAAAAAACAGAAATTATTTGAATTGTCCATTTATTTTTCATGGATATTTATTTATTTATTGAGTCTTTGATGAATTCTTTCCTTACAAATCACCATCAACTGCGTTTTTTTATTTAAAATTTAGTTTTTCAAAAATTCAAAATCAATAAGGGATTTAAGCGCATTAACCATTAATCCCTGAGCATTAAGAAGTTATTTCTCTTTTTCTAACCAAGACATCATACTTTCTTGCTGCCGTACATCCGTAATCAGTACGCGTCGTTCGTGCGAAGCAATTGGACTAAAAATGGAAGCACGTTGATTTTGCTTATTGTCACTAATCTTTTTATCAGCCATATCTTCTCCTTTGGGTTCTTCTTTTACTACCAAAACGCCACGTGCTAAATAATCCGATAATTCGCCATTCGACCAGACACTCAATTGGTTAATCACCGAACTAATCCGTCGTTTTGTCAACCGTTCATTATATAGAGAATCTGCCAACGGGCTGGCATAGCCCTCCACGATGATGTCAATTTCATTTCCAGCTTTTAGATAAGGTAATAACAAGCCAGAAAAACCCTGCAAATCATTCCAACCTTTGACGACTTCATCCCGAAAGAAATTATCAATTTCATCGTTCGCCAATGCCCATAAAGTGCCCGTTAAATTTTTAGTGTAGCTATTTTTAAAAGTAGGCTGCCGTTCTATATAACGGTCGTAAGTTTCACCATAAGTTAAAGCTACCGTTGTATCCGCACTCGTTCGCGCATATCTTGGTTGGTCATTGTCAAAATACAGCGTTAACGGCAGATTGAACGTATTTAAATAAAGTTCAATTGTAATATTAGTTGGAGTAGAATACAAGTAAGTATCAAAAGCATCGTTCGCCGTAGAATAGCTGTTTTTTGAGCAGTACACTGCGTAATCTTTTTTGAAATCAATTTTGTACTTCGCCTGATTCGTAGTTTCAGGAAGGGTGACAAAAGAGTCTGTATTCATCAAATCATTGTGCAATCTAATAGTCGTTCCATTGAGTGGCAACTTGCTAATTCCGTCATAAGTCAAGACCAATAAATTGATTTGTGGAATCAGATATAGCTTTTTTTCTATCGTTGTCGACTCAATAATTCCTTTGGTATTAAAAACGACGCCCGCAGGGTCATAATCTGGTTTGGAAGCATTTAAATGGTATTTTGATTCCAATTTTAGAGGAAAATCAAACAAACTTCCATTGTTATTCATCTGAATGGTATCGACTTCCATTGTTTCCAAATTCGTCAATTTCAACTCGACACCTTCCAAAGCTGAGCTATCAATTGAATTATAAACCAGCGTATTCAAATTCACCAAAATTGTCCCCTCATAAATATCCGTACAAGTACAGCCCTTCTCGGGGTCTTTACACATTGACCCCGGGCGATTCGAGGCAAAATAGGACTTCTCTTCTTCCGAAGAAAACATATAATACATATCATCGTAGCTGCTATTTATCGGATAACCAATATTTTGGGGGGCAGCCCATTGTTCGACAGTTTCCTCAGTGCCTTCTTTTTGAAAAATCTCTTTTTTTGTTTTAAAAATATCAAAACCACCCAGTGTTTTATGCCCTTCAGAACTAAAAAACAAGGTCTGGCTATTCGAATGATAGTACGGTGAGATATCATCGTACTCCGTGTTGAGGTTCGTCAACGGCTGTGGTGAGGAAAATTTTAAAACAGAATCAACCGTAATTTTGGAAACGTAAAGGTCTAAATTTCCTTTTCCGCCCGGTCGGTTAGAAGCGAAGAGTAGAATTTGGCTACCATCTTCTTTGGTTGCTACGCAAGGTTGAGTTGCGGTATAATTTGGAAGATTAATCCTCGCTGGCAGTAATTTTGGACTCTTCCAATGTCCAGCAGCGTCTTTATCTCGATAATAAATTTGGCAAAGGTACTCGCCAACGGTATCTTTTTTATTTTGACAAATCGTATAAAAAACGTGCATTGCATCTTCAGAAAAAGAGGTATGAGAAACGTGTTCATTATTTTTTAAGGCAAACGGTAAAATCACTCTCTCCTTTTGCAGCTCATCATATCCATATACCCGAGTCACCAAATCTCTATTGTCGTATGCGTCCCGATTTCCTCCTTTGCCTCGACCATAATAGTTAATATATTCTCTGTTCCCCTCTTTTTCCTGATAAGAATACGCAGAAGAATAATATAAAACCCCCTCTTTTTTATAGGGTGCAAAATCAATATGATAGGTATTGATAGTTGTATCTAAATGGGTGACTTGCGTTTTTAAAGGTTCTTTTAAAACGTTATCTGCCCATCTGCAATAATCCAATTCTGCCAATGCTCGCTTGATAAATGGATTGGTGGCGTCCACATTTTTTTCAATAAACTGCTCATAATAGCCTATTGCCTCCTCATACTCTTCCAACCCCTTTTTGACATTAGCAATCCGAAAATCTGTAGTGTAGTACATCCCCGTTTTCAGACTATCCGGAATCCGTGTCAAATGCTTATCCGCTATCGAAAAAGCGCGAATCTGACGCGCCGATTCTCCTGCATAAAACAGGGCGTCTATTTGATTGGAATCAATTTCAATCAACTCTTGGTAGTAAGCCAATGCCCCTGTATAATCGCGTTGAATATAAGCTTCTTCTGCTTTTTTCTGATAGGCTTTTTCGGTTTGCCCAAACGCATTTTCACTAAAAAAAATGAAAATTAATAGCAATAATGTGGTATATATTCTCATAGTTGTAGTTCTTAAAATTGTTACATTTGGTTTTAGAACAGTGGGCTTCGGTTCACAATGTACCAAGGGATGGACTGAAGTCCACCGTCCTACATATATTTAGGACACAATTTACAATACTCCATCGGTGGCACATTTTTTATAATGTGAATGACTGTAATTTCTGGACCACCAAAACCATTCGTTGCCCGCGAAAAATCGGAAGTATTTAAATCATAGCTTAGATGAAATTGCCAAGCAGTATAATGCAAACCCACCCACGGGATAATCGCATCTTGCAAGCGATAAACAGCCCCCAATTGTAAAGCAAATTTCCGCGCCTTTCCCGTTTTCAAATGAATCAAACCGCCTGCACCGATCAATACTTCATCGTGATTCCCTTGAAATTGTGCCATCGCAAATAGCAATAAATCAAATTTGTCCGCAAGCTGCAGCGTTCCATTTCCATGAAGATTTAAACGACGGTTGAGTTCTACATCTTGGTTGTTTTTAAAACTAATTTCAGGTTCAAAAAAGTGAAACATCCCCGCACCAATATCGAAATGAGTTCGCGAGCTATCCTTTTGTAGACGTAAATTCACGCCTCCTCCAATATCCGCAAACCAGCGCGACGTATTTTCAAAAGTTTCAGAAGGTGTAATAATCGCAGGGCGTCCTTCTTTAATATCATATTCTGCATCGAAAGTAGCCGATGATGGGTCAAAACGCCGGTTATTAGCCGAACCATTCAATCCAAAAGACAAGAAATGTTGTTTGTTTTCTAAAACACGCAAGGCATAAGAACCACCCAATCCGATATTTGTCCATGACAATCCTAAATCACCTGCTTTGTCATAATTCAAATTCAGACCAGCAGCAAAAGGCAACAGTCGCTCTTCTTTATCAGAAAACCGATGATCATAACTCGCTGCCAACTGCAAGTACGGCACAGGCACAGACCGCCATTGATCTCTAAAATTGGCGATAAACCGATGATTGCCATCAAAAACACCAATCAAACCCGGATTCATATTGGTTGGAGAATTTCCAATTTGAGAATAGTGAATATCTTGTCCATAAACACTGGAAAGTACTATAAAGAGGAAAAATAGAGGTAAGCCTTTTAAGTAAAATTTCTTGTTCAAAATGGGTTTATTTTTTGCTCAAATCTTCAGTAACGGACTTAATAAATATAGCCTGAAACAATAACAATTTGAGGGTATAATCAAAATTATATTTGTATAACAATAAAAGAGTAGTACCTAATGCAAATGCACCAAATAACACCTACGAATGCCTTTTTAGGGAAAATATTCTATGAGTAGACGTTTAAAAAAAGTGGGTGAAAAATTCTAATTCTTTTGGATAGATGGCTTAATTTAAATATTATTTTTTCTTATAGATTTTAATAAAAACTATAAACTATTGAGTTAGACCTATTACCATCTTTCGAATATAGAACGATACCTTTATTATAGCAATAATCTCTCTTTTTGGTCGAAATTCCAAGGAAGGAAAAATATATATTTTTAAAATATAGATTATATAAAATATTGTTTTACAAAAACAGCAAGACGAGCAATGAAAGCTTAACCACAAGACAAATTTAAACATTAAACAAATGCCCCATTTGTTTTTCTTTGGTTTTTAAATAATTACGGTTTCCATCCTTTGCAGGAATAATCAATGGAATCCGGCTAACTACTTCAACTGAAGAATTGTCGATAGCTTGTATTTTTAGTGGGTTATTGGTGAGTAAATGAATTTTTTTGATGCCCAAATCTCGCAT
>JBLHWU010000075.1:0-26075 GCA_047629355.1 Saprospiraceae bacterium
TATGAAATAAAATCTCCTACATTTGCCCTCAGCAAATCAAAAGATTAAGTTTTCTGTGAACATTTTTCAAACAGAAAACATATATAAGTGAATACAAAGTTTATACCGCCTAAAGTTTTAAAAAAAAAGATTAACACAACTCAATTCGTATACATACGAACTACTTTATTTTAGATTCTACTGTCAACAGCTAACCCTAACATTTTATTATCCACTATTTCGTTGATAAGCGTAAAAAGGTAACTCGTAGCAATTAAGTACATTCAAAAAAAAACATTAGTTAACTATTATAAATTGTTTTAGTATGAAATTTAACACATTACTATGTGTACTGGCATTTGTATGCCTACAATTCTCCGCATCGGCTCAAAGAAATTGCGGTTCTATGGATGTCTTGGAACAACAAATGTTGGACGACCCAAAGCGATCTGATAAAATCAAGGCAATTGAAAAGCATACCGAAGATTACATCGCTTTCCCCAACAAAGCGGTAAATGGTATCATTTCAATCCCTGTGGTCTTCCATGTCGTCTACCGAACGGCGACCGAAAATATCAGTGATGCACAGATTGCTTCGCAAATGCAAGTTTTAAACGATGATTTCCGTCGATTAAACAGCGATGCAGATGGCACTTGGTCACAAGCGGACGATATAGAAATTGGATTCTGTATGGCAACTGTTGACCCAAATGGCAACGCTACAACAGGAGTCACACGAACCTCTACCTCCGTGAATGGCTTCGGCACTAACGATGCAGTCAAATCAACTTCATCAGGTGGAGTCAACGCATGGCCAGCAGGTGATTACCTCAATATTTGGGTATGTAATATTGGCGGCGGTATCTTGGGTTATGCTCAATTTCCAGGTGGAAATCCTGCAACGGATGGTGTGGTCAATGGCTACCAATATACGGGTACAATTGGCACCGCATCCGCTCCTTTTGACTTAGGTCGAACCTTGACGCACGAGGTTGGTCACTACTTGAACCTTCGCCACATTTGGGGTGATGGTAACTGTAATGCTGATGATTTCGTAACCGACACACCGACCTCAGATGCAGCGAATTATGGTTGTGCTTCAGGACACGTTTCTTGTAACTCTACTGATATGGTTCAGAACTATATGGACTACTCGGATGATGCTTGTATGAATCTATTTACCGCCGGTCAAAAATCCAGAATGCGAGCGATTTTTGACACTGGAGGTGCGCGGGAAAGCTTATTGGCTTCCGGTGCTTGCGGTACTGCTCCACCAGCTGCTACTTGTACAGATAACATCCAAAATGGCACTGAAACTGGCGTTGACTGCGGTGGTTCTAATTGTGCGCCTTGCCCATGTACGGGTACTTTTGTCAACGTTTCTATTACCTTGGACAACTATCCAGAAGAGACTTCTTGGAGCCTCACCAATGCGAGTGGCGCAGTCGTCGCTTCGGGTGGAACGTATGCCAGCCAGCCTGATGGTTCAACAGTTGCTATCGAGACTTGTTTGCCAGATGGTTGCTATGATTTCCAAATTAACGATGCATACGGCGACGGTATTTGCTGCTCGTATGGCAATGGTTCTTATGCAGTGACCGGCGGTGGCAATACTTTGGCTTCCGGTGGTTCTTTTACGACTGCTGAAACCACGAATTTCTGTCTTGGCGGCGGCGGCGAACCAACTGCTACTTGCGATGACAATCTTCAAAATGGTGATGAAACTGGTGTGGATTGTGGTGGTACTAACTGCCCTGCTTGCCCAACTTGTAATGACGGCATTTTAAACGGTAACGAAACTGGTGTTGATTGCGGTGGTTCTGATTGTTCAGCTTGTCCGACTTGTAATGATGGTATTCAAAATGGAAGTGAAACCGGCGTCGATTGTGGTGGTACAGATTGTGCACCTTGCAACACAGGTGGCTGTCAAACGGTAAACATTGATTCCAACAATTTCGACAGTGGTTGGGGTATTTGGAATGACGGTGGTTCTGACTGCCGACGTAGCGCGAATGATGCAGCGTATGCCAATAGTGGTAGTCGATGTGTCCGTCTTCGTGACAATACTTCTTCTTCTGTAATGACGACTGATAACTTGAACTTGGCAGGTTTTGAAGAAGTAACTGTTGATTTCTCTTACATTGGTGTCAGCATGGAAAATGGGGAAGATTTTTGGTTGCAAGTCTCTCTAAATGGTGGTTCTTCTTACCAAACGTTGATCACTTATGCGAGAGGTACAGATTTCGCTAATAACGTTCGTGAAAATGAATCTGTCCTTGTTACAGGTACATTTGCCAGTTCGACGCGCTTCCGTTTCCGTTGTGATGCCAGTGCGAATGGAGATAGAGTTTATATCGATGATGTTGTCTTGACCGGTTGTGCGAATGGCAATAGAGAAGAACAAGGTACTACTCCAGAATTGGAGGTAGAAACAACTCAAGCAGAGGTTGCACGAGTAATTCAAACAGGTATTTCAAACGTCAACTTATTCCCGAATCCAACGACAGATAAATTGAATATAGCTTACCAAATTGGGGAAACAGCGGAAGTATTTATGACTGTTGTTGACTTGTCTGGCAAAATTATTTTGCGTCAGCAGACACAAGTTGAAGCAGGTGCACAACAAGTTGCTTTGACTGTAAGCAATTTGAATGCAGGTATTTATTTGTTGCAAATTGTAACGAAAGATAGCCGAGTGATGAAGAAATTTGTCATCGCCAATTAGACAGTTAAAAATGAACAATTTGCAATGAGCAATGAGTAATTGTTTGAGGCATTTTAAATAAAATAGTCCATGTTTGCCGGAAGGTAGGCATGGGCTTTTTTATTTCAGTTAGAACATTTTCCAAAAAGCTAACTGCTTCGATAATGCTAAAATTACTTATGCCAACTGTTATTTATTTCTATTTCATAGTTAAAATGGTCTATTTTAAAATGGTAAAATCATTTAATTTTCGAACAATTCCCATTTTTCATGACCGACCAGTTTTATACTGATAAAGGAATAAATAGCTGACTTTAAATAGTATGCCTAACTCGCATAGATAAATATTCTTTCCTATATTGCATTTTTAAATTATTTGACATAAATTTATGTCGCAACCCATTTACTACAGTGTAAAGTAAGTTTGTTTAAAGTTTAAGAAGCGAGAGAATCGTAAGATTTTCGAACTTCAAAAAATACAGTGCGCATTGCCTGCGGCAATGCGGGTGTGCTTGTTAATGGGTAAAAACGATTTTTATAAACCGTTTTACCCATTAAAATCCCCTTGTAAAAATGCAATGAAATTTACTTTACACGGTATTTCCTACTCCTTAACTATTAAATTAAGAAAGCTTTGAATAAAGAAAACAAAAAACAACTTCGTGCAGATTTATTCTGCCACCTTGACGGCATCGTAACTGCGCCAACTGCCTTCGCTTTACATCAAAAAGGGGTCTTGGACTTTTTATTAAAAAAAGAAAAAACGACCCTCAAAGATATTACCGAAGCCTTTCAAGCGAATGAAGGTTATTTGAATGTTGCCCTGCGCATGCTGGCTTCTCAAGGTTGGTTGAATCATGATATTTTAGAGAAGAACGATATTCAAATTAGCTTGAATAGTAAAAGTAAAGTAGCTTTTAACCTTATTCCACTCTACGAAGATTTAGTTAATTTACTACAAATTTCAGGGAAATACCACCATCGAAAGTTCGAGAAAGAACCCTTTCTAGTCTTGGAGCGCATCTTCAAAAAGTTCCAAAACAGATACGATATTGAAATCTCGGATGATAGCGAAACCCGAGCGATTCAAGAACAAGTTCTAAAGCATATTGAAGGAGTTATCGTAGGACCAACCGTAGTTGCATTGGGTATGAATGGTATGTTTCATAAATATTTTATGGAAGCCTCTTTTAGTCCTGATGAGTTTCATGGAGACGCCGAAAGCTTTGAGAAATTACTCGATATTTTTGTCTTTTTAGATTGGTTTGAAAAGAAAAACGAGACTTACCGCTTTACGGAAAAAGGAATGTTTTATGCTCGGCGAGCCAGTGCTTATGGCGTTACCGTTTCTTACATTCCCGCTTTCCGCAAAGTGAGTGAATTAATCTTTGGCGACCCAACTATCTTTTGGAATTTGCCGAAAGGCGCGAAAGAAATCCATGTCGATAGAGAAATGAATGTCTGGGGAAGTGGTGGCGCACATTCCGCCTATTTTAAAGTGGTGGATGAAATTATTATTGATTTATTCAATCAGCCAATTGACCAGCAACCAAAGGGAATTGTGGATATGGGCTGTGGCAATGGCGCATTTTTAATTCACCTTTATGAAGTCATCGAACGCCAAACTTTGCGCGGCACAATGTTGGAGGAATATCCGCTATTTTTAGTCGGTGCAGATTACAATACAGCTGCTTTAAAAGTAACCCGAGCGAATATTATTCAAGCTGATATTTGGGCAAAACTAATTTTTGGAGACATCGGACGACCAGACTTATTGGCGAAAGATTTAGACGAAAATTATGGCATTCAATTAAAGGAATTACTCAACGTTCGCACTTTTTTAGACCACAACCGAATTTGGAGTACACCCGAAGTCGAGACGCCCAATAGAACAAGTGACTCCACTGGTGCATTTGCTTTTCGCGGCAAGCGAATTTCCAACACCGAAGTCGAAGATAATTTGAAGGAACATTTCCAAAAGTGGTCCCCTTTTGTAGAGAAATTTGGTTTATTGGTGATTGAATTGCATACCATTTCACCAAAAGTAACCGCTCGAAATATCGGCAAAACCGCAGCAACCGCTTATGATGCCACGCATGGTTTTTCTGACCAATATATTGTGGAAATTGAAGTCTTTCATAAAATAGCAGAGGAAGCAGGTTTGTTTCCTGTTGAACGATATTTTACAAAATTTCCCAATTCAGAATTGGCGACGGTGAGTATTAATTTGTTGCGGGCTAAAGAAGTTTAGGACTGTGTAGCAAAAGTTTGTTTAAAATTTAAGCAGTGAGAAAAAGATAGTGCGCGTTTCCTGCGGCAACGCGAGTGGGAGATTGAGGCATTGCCTCGGAACTGTTTGTAGCAATGATTATCTTGTATCTCCAAAGCCGCATCGCGCCGACACTATTCATTATAATGGTGTCGGCGCGATGCGCCTTGAAAATATTGGTTCTTTGATAAATCCCGTGAAATGATATTTTCAATAGTGATTGGAGCGTCTGCGAACGCTCCAATCACCAGTATGTTCCGAGCTTGAAGGTTTCTCGAACCTCCAAGCTCTATTGGAAACCACGGTATATGTCAAAGAATCAAAATATCTAAAAACCTTTCTCAACTTTATTTTATAATTTTCTAACTTCAAAAAACACATTGCGCTAATTTCATCCTGTGGTACGCGGTGGGTTCAGCATTATGCCTCGAAGCAAAGCCCTTTTCATCCCTCTAGCTCCCGCTATTCAAGATTCAAATCACGAATTCAAAATCCTATTTGTAAAACTATCTTGATAGATAAAATCTATATTCTAATCATTTAAATCAATAAAAATTATATTGCGATTCCGTTAATTAAGGTTTACATTTGCATAAAAACTTAACCTGAAGTAGGTGACCCCAAATAATCGACACTTTTAGACAGCGCTATTTTCCGTTTAAGAAACTTTAAAAATCATTCAATAAAAGGATTTTTAAAATTCCTTAAACAAAAATTATCGGCTGTCAAAAGTCTCGATTATTTAAGATTACCTACTTATCACTGAAAAAAATAAATTTATGGCAAAATCAAATAACGAAGTCGGTTCGACGAGCTACGGAATCAACGAAGATAACGCAGCCAAGTGTCCATTTCTAGCAGAACGAGCAGTGAATAAGAACGCAGGAGGAGGAACGAGAAATGAAGATTGGTGGCCAAACCAATTGAAGTTAAACATCCTTCGTCAGCACTCTACCCTATCAAATCCAATGGGTAAATCTTTCAACTATGCCAAAGAATTCAAGTCTTTGGATTTAGCAGCAGTTAAGAGTGATTTGACAACATTGATGACAGACTCACAAGATTGGTGGCCAGCAGATTACGGTCATTATGGTGGATTTTTCATCCGTATGGCATGGCACAGTGCAGGTACTTACCGTACCTCTGATGGACGTGGTGGTAGTGGGTCTGGGTCGCAACGATTTGCCCCTTTGAACAGCTGGCCAGATAATGGAAACTTGGACAAAGCGCGTTTATTACTATGGCCAATCAAACAAAAATACGGCAAAAAACTTTCTTGGGCGGACTTGATGATTCTGGCAGGTAACATCGCTTTAGAATCTATGGGCTTCGAGACGTTTGGCTTCGCTGGCGGACGAGAAGACATTTGGGAACCAGAACAAGATATCTACTGGGGTAAGGAAACAGAATGGTTGGGGGACAAGCGTTACTCTGGTGATCGGGAATTAGAAAATCCTTTAGCAGCAGTGCAAATGGGTTTGATTTATGTGAATCCAGAAGGGCCAAATGGCAATCCTGACCCATTGAAATCAGCGGTAGATGTACGCGAAACCTTCGCTCGAATGGCGATGAATGATGAAGAAACGGTAGCTTTGGTAGCCGGTGGTCACACCTTCGGAAAAGCGCACGGTGCAGCAGACCCTGATAAATATGTAGGTCGAGAACCAGCAGCAGCAGGTATTGCAGAGCAAAATTTGGGTTGGAAAAACTCTTATGGCACAGGACATGGCAACGACACCATTACCAGTGGTATCGACGGCGCATGGACAACCAACCCCATTAAATGGGACAATGGTTACTTCGATGCCTTGTTAGGATATGAATGGGAATTGAACAAAAGCCGAGCAGGTGCACACCAATGGAAGCCAACCAAGGTGGAAAAAGGAAGCACGGTACCTTCTGCGCACGATGATTCGATTACGGAGAATTTGATGATGACGACGGCAGATATGGCATTGAAAATGGACCCAGCTTACGCAAAAATTTCCAAGCGTTTTCACGAGAATCCTAAGCAATTTGCGGATGCATTCGCACGAGCTTGGTTCAAGTTGACGCACAGAGATATGGGACCTCGTTCGCTTTACTTGGGTGCAGATGTGCCGAAGGAAGTATTGATTTGGCAAGACCCTATTCCAGAGGTTAAGCACAAATTGGTAACCGCGAAAGACATTGATGCATTGAAAGCAAGTATCTTGGCTTCTGGTCTGTCTGTTGCACAATTGGTTTCTACCGCTTGGGCTTCGGCATCGACTTTCCGTGGTTCTGACAAGCGTGGTGGTGCAAATGGCGCACACCTTCGCTTAGCTCCACAAAAAGATTGGGCAGCAAATCGGCCAGGTCAATTGGCGAAAGTATTGAACGTTTTGGAAAGCATCCAAACAACATTCAATGCGGGTAAAGACCAATATGTCTCCATGGCGGATTTAATCGTCTTGGGTGGCTGTGTAGGCGTAGAGCAAGCAGCGAAAAACGCAGGTCACAAAATCAGCGTTCCATTCACCGCAGGTCGTGGGGATGCGACGCAAGAACAAACGGATGTAGAATCATTCAGCGTACTCGAACCAGAAGCAGATGGATTCCGTAATTACGCTAAGCATCACTTCAGCGTATCTGCTGAAGAAATGTTGATTGACAAAGCGCAATTGTTGACCTTGACTGCTCCTGAAATGACTGCTTTAGTTGGTGGTTTGCGGGTATTGAATGCCAATGCAGCACAATCTCAACACGGTGTTTTCACTAAAAAACCAGAAACGTTGACGAATGATTTCTTCGTTAATTTGTTGGATTTTGGTACCACTTGGAAAGCAGTTTCTAAAGACGAAACGGTATTTGAAGGTCGTGACCGCAAAACGGGTGACCTCAAATGGTTGGGTTCTCGCGTAGATTTGATTTTCGGTTCTAACTCTGAACTTCGAGCGATTGCGGAGGTTTATGGTTGTTCAGATTCGGAAGATATGTTTGTCGCTGACTTTGTAGCGGCTTGGAATAAAGTGATGAATTTGGACCGATTTGATTTGGTTTAAGATTGAAGGGTCTGACGGGAGTTGGGCTTTTTTCTAGGATATGATTGGAAGGCGACTCGGGGACGGGTCGCCTTTTTTATTTGGGAAGGGGTGTTTAAAATATGGTGATTTTGAAAATCACCATATTTTTTTTTTACAGCGCAAAAACGCCCAATCCTTCCCCCGATATCGGACATCTACAACAGGGCTTACGCAAAGGATAGAAGATGAAGTAATAATGGTATTTGTTTCACTAATCAACTAAAATAAACCTCCTAATCTATTTACCTTTGCCAAATAATTCAGACTTAACCAGTAATCCATTATGATAGATTCAACGCCTCCCGAAAATCAAATCCACCACGTCACCAATTTCCAAGACCTCATTTCCACCCCTTTCCATGAAGCAATGAACGCGATTTGTTGGACTCGTCAACTAATTGGTGATTTTTCTGAGATTGTTAAAAAAGTGGAACTCAACGGAAATATCGCAGAATTGAATCCAGAAGTGCTTCAGAAACTTCAGTTGAGTCAACCCGGGCAGCTTGCTCGGGAAATTCTTTTAAAGGATTGGAAGATGTTGAAAGCCCATGGCGCAGCGCCAACCCTCAATCTGATTAAGTGCTATGAGAGAGATGATGCCTACCCGTTTTTTCCAACCGATGTTTATTCTTTTCATGTAGACCGCTCTCCTGTACCAACCGATACCTTTTTATGCACGTACTATGGCGAGTCGAGTGAAATATTACCAAATGCACAAGCCAAACAAAAAGTGCTGATTCCCGAAATACGGGAGGAACTTAAAAAACTATATGGTGGAGCAGAGGAAGGTTTTGAATCATTTTTAAGGGAATATTTCTTTGATTTACACTACCAAGCTAAACCTAAGGCACGCCCTATTAGCTTAGGCTTAAATCATTTATGGAGGTTGGCGATTGACTATCCTGAAAGTAAAGTCCCTCCTTGCCTTCACCGTGCACCACAGGAAAAAACTGGACAGAACCGATTGTTGATGATTTGTTGAATACAAATTAATTGGTTTAATCTTTCAGAAGCGAGAAAATTGTAAGATTTTCGAACTTCAAAAAAAACAGTGCGCATTGCCTGCGGCAATGCGAGTGTGCTTGTTAAGGGATAAAAACGGTTTATAAAAACCGTTTTTACCCCTTAAAATCCCCTTGTAAAAATGCAATGAAATTTACTTTAGTATGCCGCCAAAAATTCAATTTAGTGCCAATCCAAATTAAGATTCCTTCTCTAAAATTCATCTAAATAAGGCAACTTCGAAAAGAATTGATGTTACCCCAATAATTAGGGACGTTGGCTAAGACAATAATTCTTACCAACCATGCCAAAAAATATCGTCTAAAAATATTTCCTGATTAATTAGTACGTGTTACTTAACTCACATTCTGTTTCTTTATCTTTGCTGATTCAACCACCATATCAAACAACCACCATATCAAACAATCACCATATCAAACAATCACCATATCAAACAATCATCATTTTCAATAAACACAATTCACTTTCTTGAAAGTCACACTTTACATCTTCCTGCTTTTATCTTTCCAACTATCAAATGCTCAGAAGTATTTGATAGATGTGGAATTTTACAATCATGAAAATGGGTTGGCGGGCAAGTATGCAAATTGTAGTTTTAAGGACAGTCGAGGTATCTTTTGGATTGGGACACAGTTTGGATTAAGTCGATTTGATGGGCGAGATTTTCTAAATTTCAGAGAGAATACGGGATTGCCATTCAATCAAGTAATGGAAATTCAAGAAGATTCGGAAGGCTGGTTGTGGCTGTTTCGCAATTGCCAACTCAAATCAAATTGTATTCGAGAATTGGCTTTTTTCATAGCGTCACCCATGAGGTTCATACTTTTGAAGAGCATTTCAAAAAGGAGTTAAATCTTTCGCCAAAAGACATCGAAAGCATTATTCAAAAGGAGAATGGCGATATTTTTTTCAGTGCCAACAAGAAGGTTTACCAGTAATCGGCAGGTGCAGTTGTCAAAGAAATTCATTTTGCTCATTTAAGTGCTACTCCTCATTTAATTGCCACGGTTAAGGAGGATAAAATTGCGGCATGGCATCATCTAGACAACAGGGAAAATGAATATTTTGTATCCTATTTTGTCTTTGACAAGGATGCAAAAACGACTTATTCACAACCGATTAATTCCTACACTAAAGAAAGAACGAATACTCGATTAAGGCTTTTGGGAGTCGATGAAAAGGGAAAGAAAATTATTGATGCGCGGCAGCCAAGTAAGGAGTTATCTATTCCTCGGTTCGTTGTTTTAGGCAATGGAATGCTGTCCAAAAACATCAATCAATCAACGGATTTCCCGAAAAACGCAGCTGCTTACACCAATCCACTTCAACCGACACCATTTATTCATCAGGATAAATCCAGTGCACCGATATTTTTGGAGGAGTTAACCCATGATTTCGTTCAGCATTTTCTAGATTTAGAAACTCAAAAAACCATTCGGAAATTTCAATTTTATGAAGACAATATTGTTTGGGCTTGCGGAAGACAAGGAGCTTATCGGTTTCAAATAAAACCATCTCGCTTTGACCGGGTATTGTACCGCCCTTATTCTGAGCAAGACAATACACTTCAAAACATTGCCAGAGGAATTATTTCATTGGGGAACAATGAATTTTTAGCCACGACAAACGATGAAATTCATAAAATAAATCTTAGAAACCAGCATACCAATTTAAAAATATCAGCAGATAAACAGCTGATGCCTTTTGCGTTAACGAAAGTCCGTCAAAATGATTATTGGGGCTGTCGAAATGAGAAATTATTTCGGTTAAAAAAAGTCAAGGATACTTTTCAAATGGAAGTAAGGGATTTAAATAGCCAATATAACCTTCCTAAAACCTTGTCTCAATGTTACGCAAATGAACGATTGTGGTTAGGTACGGACAAGGGTTTGCATTATCTTGATTTCAACCAAAAGGAGTTTTTTAAATATGAAAAATACAATGGATCTGAGGAACTAAAAGAGCTGTTGATTTCCCATATTTTTGAGGAAACAAAGGACAAAATCTGGTTATGCACCACCGGAGAATTGTATTTTTTTTCACCCGAAAAAGGCATAATAGAGCGGTATTGGGATGGAGGCGAAGGACGATTTAAATTACCGGTCAGCTCTATTTATCATTTGCACCCTGCCCGTGAAGGTGGTTGGTGGTTAGCGGCTCGAAAAGGTTTGGTGTACTGGAATCCTGCTCAAAAGGAAACCCGTCACTATACTGTCGCGGATGGCTTGGCTTCCAATGAAATTTTGGCGGTACATGAAGACGATTTTGGATTTGTTTGGTTGGTAACCAATGCGGGCTTAATTCAATTTCAAGTAGCCACGGGACAATCGAAAGTCTGGAAGGAAACCGATGGCATTAGCTCGGTTGATTTCGAACCGCATAGCTATTTAGCACAAAACGACGGTACGGTTTGGTTTGGCACGACGAATGGTTATACGGTGTTCAATACCAACGATTTCAAGGATATTGACCTAGATGCTCGCCCAAATATTCCTATCAATATTCTAGATTACGAGCAATTTTCTATTGAAACGAAACAACTAGAAAATCGGACACAAGAGTTAATTCTTAACCCCGAAATCACTTTGCAGCCTGGAGAAAAATTATTCAATATTCGAGTCGCGTTGGCCGATTATGTGAGTGGAAGGGAAGCAAAATATGCTTATCGCATCAAGGGCGTATTTGATTTATGGCAAGAAGGGAAGGGAAACTTGATTCGCATCAGCGGTTTACCTTATGGAAAACATCAATTAGAGATTCGGGAAAAACTGACCAGTGGACAATATTCTGCTCAGGAAATCAGCATTCCAATTTTCGTTTTGAAACCACTTTATTTACAAAATTAGTTTATCATTTTCGTCGTTCTTTTATTTCTTGGAATGATGCTATTCGGATATTTATGGCGCGTTCGGCGATTAATGAAGCGGCAGAAAAAATTGGAATCCGAGGTAGAAAATAGAACGAAAGTCATCACCCGACAAACCAAAGAACTACAGCAATTAGACCAGTTAAAAAGTCGATTTTTCGCCAATGTCTCTCACGAACTCCGCACGCCGCTGACCTTAATGTTGGGTCCGACGAATAGCTTGCGGAATCGGAGTTATCTTCCAGAAAAGGACAAAAAACTGCTCGAATATGTTTACAAAAGCGCAAAGCAGTTGCTGAATTTGGTAAACGAAATTTTAGACTTATCCAAACTGGAAAGCAATCGGTTGGAACTTCAAGAAAGTGTCGTCAATTTCCATAATTTTTTAGCGCCCTTGGTTAGTCAATTCAAGTCTTATGGAGATAGTGAAAACGTTCATTTCTCATTTATCAATGAGGTTAAACAACCTTATCTAATTTCCATAGATACCGATAAGTTTACTAAAATCATCAACAACTTTTCATCAAATGCTTTGAAATTTACGCCAAAAAATAGCAAAGTAACCCTGCGGTTAATAGAAAAAAATACCACCTTTTTAATTGGCGTGGAAGACAGCGGTTCGGGGATTCACCCAGATGATTTGCCTTCTATTTTCAATCGGTTTTTCCAATCCAAACAGCCAGATGCCATCATTCAGGGTGGAACGGGTATTGGTTTATCTTTGTGCAAAGAATTGGCAGAAGTGCTGAATGGACGAGTTTGGGCAGCAAGTGAATTAGGGAAAGGCAGCACGTTTTATTTTGAATTTCCTAAAAAAGAAGCAGCGGTTCCTCTTCCTGTTATTGAAAACCAACAGCCTATTGAAAAGAAGGAGGAGGCTAGAATTTCTACTATTCCTTTTGTAAAATCTATCGAAAATACGGTAGAAAAAACAACCATTCTCATCGTAGAAGACAATCGAGAATTGCGTAGTTATTTAAAAAGCATTACCGAAGAAAGCTATGAAGTATTGACGGCAGAAAACGGTAAAATCGCTTTGAAAATACTCGCCAAACAGCCCGTCAATTTTATTATTTCTGACTTAATGATGCCGATTATGGATGGGTTTCAATTATTAGAAACCGTAAAAAGTAAAGACCATTTGCGGCATCTTCCTGTCATTATGCTCACCGCTCGAACGGATGCAAAAGTAAAGTTACGCGCCTTACGAATTGGCGTTGATGATTATATTGTGAAGCCATTTCAAGAAGAGGAATTGCTTACCAGAATTGCCAATTTATTACGAAATTACCGAGTCCGCACTTCTTTAACCGAGGTGGTCACACCAGCATTAGCAGAAAACACGCTTTCTATTTCAACTATTTCTGATGAAGAATTACAATGGCTACAATCGGCAGAAGCAACCGTTTTAAAATACCTAAACGATTACCGTCTCAATATTGATTTTTTAGCAGAACAATTGACCGTCAGCCGTAGTACCTTCAAAAGAAAAATCAAACAACTCACGGGATTATCTGCCAACGAATATTTAAACGAAATACGATTCGACAAAGCTCGGGAATTAATGGAAAATCTTGCCATTACTTCCGTCAAAGCGGCGGCTGGTCAAGTTGGGATGAAAGATGTCAAATACTTTTCTAAGCAATTTAAGAAAAGGTTTGGGAAGTCTCCTTCGGATTATTTTTAGGTGCTTTTTTGTTCTGCTGACTCCGCATCTGTGCAACAAGCAGGGAACTTTGTCCGAAAACCTCAGAATTGATTATTAATATTTATAATTTTTGATAAAATATTAGGCAAAGAATCGTGTATGATTCTTTACTAATTCAACGTTTTTACTAAAATGACTTACAGACTAATTGATTTTAATTTACATTACCTGCCCATCTCCTATTAAATTCCCTACCCAATTTCAACCTTTCTCCCTGTATAAGCCAATTCCCCTCCAAAATAAACCATTCTTCCCCCCTCATTGACCTGATTGTCACCTATTAGCTCCCCTAACTTTGCCCCATCGTTTTTAAAAAATTAGCTCAATCATTTGCAAATGACTTCTTTACTGAATGGAGACTCATTGTTCATCTGATAAGTAACTCGTGGCAATTAAATCAAATACGAAAAGTACAGAACGTAAATTAAATGATTCAACATCGCTTTAAAAGATTCCCTTCACATTCAAATTTACCGCAATCAGAAGGTGACTTAAACCTTCCAGCCAAACCTTATAATTATGAAAGCATCGATTTTCCCAAACACCCGGTGACAAATGAAACTGGTTAATTTCAACTTTCCATAAACCCATTTAAAATTAAATGGGTCAACTAAACCTTTTGATTTTTACTAGGTCTATAAAAAAACATAAAAAATTTATAATTATGAATTATAATAAGAACCACCCTACAAGAATATTTAGTCTATTCTTTCTGCTCATTGGTTTACTTACAATTATCAGTTGTAGTGATTCGGATATGGACCCAACCATACCAGAAGTAATACCCGAAACAGCTGACTTGACGAGTTTACCCTTTGGAGGTCCTTTAATTTTGCGTAGAGACCAAGGAGATATGCAACCAGATTTTGGGTTCTTGTGGCTCTGTGGCGTACCCCAAAACGGTGCTGGAAATGATGATGCAAGTGACTGGACGAACCCTGACGGCACCTGGGATTATACTCGAAAGCCATTTGTGGAAGGTAGTGTTGATTGGATAAGTGAATTTGAAGTTGCCCTCGACGGCAACGGTAATCGGATCATCACTGGAAATGCTTTGCCAGACCATCCTACTGGTGTTTTTCCAATCGACCCAAATAGTGTTGCCTACCAATACGACCGCAATATGAACGAAATATTGGCTCGTGAAATCCTATTTGAATTTCCTGCCATTCCAGAAGCGGCAGAGGAACCCAGCTGTGTTACCTATGGAGCCGCTGGCATTTCATTGACGGGTAGCGTGATATACCATGGTGCATCAACGCTTGGCAACGATGCGGCTGCTCATGAACTTTTAGACAGCTATGGAGGTCACTCGGACGGAACAAATACCTATCATTATCACTATCCTGCTCAAGATTTACAAGACCATATTCACCCTGATGCAGAGGAAGGACATTCGGGACTGATGGGATATGTAATCGACGGGTTTGGTATTTACGGACCACACGGCGAAGATGGCGAACTGCTCTCGTCCGCAGACTTGGATGAATGCCACGGTCATACGCATCCAGTACTTTGGGATGGTGAAATGATAGATTTATACCATTACCACTGGACGTATGATTTCCCCTATAATATTGGCTGTTTTAAGGGAACGCCAAATTAGAATTCATGCGTTTATTTATTTTTAAACAAGAGGAGTTTAAGTATAAAAAATCCCGTGACTCTCAATAGAGCTTGGAAGTTCGAGAAACCTCCAAGCTCAGAAAACCCTGATGGTTGAAAGTTTCGCAGAAGCTCCAACCATTATTTAAAACAACATTTTACGGAATTTATAAAAAAACCATAACCTGACTTTAACAAAGTAAACACAAAAAATGAACCAATTCAAATCAATCCTACTAATAACAAGTGTGCTATTTATTTCCATTTTTTTATCCTGCTCCGATAAGGAATCTGTTCTGCCAGATGTTACACCAGGTATTGAATCCGCTCCCAACATTATTCTCCTAATCGCAGATGATTTGGGTTGGGATGCTTTTGGAGACTACCCTGGAATGAATGGAATAAAAGCCAATACACCAACGATTGATTCTCTGGCACTGAACGGAATTTCTTTTTTAAATTTTTGGACCAATCCAATATGCGCGCCTACAAGAGCTTCGATGCTTGCCGGAAAGTATGCATTTAGAACAGGTGTTGGCGGTATTCAAATACCACAAGAAGCAACATTGCAAAGTGAGGAGACAATTATTCAAAAATACATTAGTGACCGAACCTCCAATGAGTATGCTTCTGCCGTAATCGGCAAATGGCATGTCAGTTCGGCTTCTGACTTGAATGCTCCAGAAAATTTTGGTATTGATTATTATGCTGGAATGTTTCTCGGGGCAGTACCAGACTATTATGATTGGACACAAACCAGCGCTGGAATTCAAGAAAATATTACCACCTATGCCACCACACATTTGGTCAATCAATCGGTAAGTTGGATTGAACAGCAGTCAAAACCTTTTTTTCTGTGGCTGTCCTTTAATGCTCCGCATACGCCATTTCATCTGCCTCCTTCGTAATTAATTTCAGACCAATCCCTGACAGATAATCAGGCTGCCATTGATGCCGACCCTTTACCCTATTATTTAGCATCAATAGAGACAATGGACAAAGAAATTGCTCGACTAATTTCCTCCTTGTCTCCAGAACAACAGGAAAATACGGTCTTTATATTTTTAGGCGATAATGGTACACCGGTTCAGGTTAGTCAGACGCCTTATGCTGCGAATAGAGTGAAAGGCAAGTTGTTTCAAGGAGGGATTAATACACCATTAATTATTAGTGGAAAAAATATCAGTAGAAAAAATGTTACGGAAATAGCTTTAGTACAAGCTCCAGATATGTTTGCCACCATAGCTGACTTAGCTGGCGCAGGAGATGATAATTATCAAGATGGGATGAGCCTTAAACCATTATTGACCGATGCCGAGGCAACCAAAAGAACCTTCACTTATTCTGAACAATTTGGCAGCACGAATATGGTAAATGATGGCTATACCATCCGAAATGAGGAGTACAAGCTCATTCACCTTGACAGTGGCACGGAGTATTTTTATCAATTAAGTACAGACCCATTTGAAGAAAATGATTTATTGTCTGAAACTTTATCAGCGGAAGCCCAACAAAACCTTGATGAAATACGGCAAATTAAAACGGATTTGTAAAGGAGAGTTATCAGAAGCTATTGGTACAAGAGAAGTTTGGGGGAGAAAATGGGTTTTAAAACCCATTTTCTCCCTCAATAACCCCAACCGTGTTGCCGCAGGCAGCGCGCATTATTTTTTAAAAAGCTCGAAACGATACCTTATTTAACTCATCTATTCTACATCTTAAAATCAAAATAATGAAAGTCCCTTTTTTATTTTTCTTAAGCTTAATTTCTATTTTACTTACTGCGCTGACTTTACCTATAGTCGCCAATGACCCCATCCTCCCAGCTACTCCCTACGATTATAGTACCCTCAACCTGCCAACTCATTTTACAACCGATGCACCTGGGTCGCCATTACCCACTTCCATCAACGAGACGGACAATACACCCGTTGATAATCCAGTAACAGATGATGGCGCCACCCTCGGCAGGGTGTTATTCTATGACAAAGCCCTCAGTGCCAATGGCACGATTTCCTGTGCTTCTTGTCATCAGGCAGCTAATGGATTTAGCGACCCCACCACACTTAGCGTAGGTTTTGACGGAGAAACAACAGCTCGACATTCCATGACGCTCATCAATGCTAGATGGTATCAAAGAGGTCGTTTTTTCTGGGATGAAAGGGCAGTTACCTTGGAAGAACAAGTTTTGCAACCTTTCCAAGACGCTGTAGAAATGGGTATGACTCTAACAGAAGTGGTTAGTGCCGTAGAAAATCAATCATTTTACCCTGACCTTTTTAATAATGCTTTTGGCACAGAAGAGGTTAACACGGATAGAATTTCCAAAGCATTAGCCCAGTTTGTTCGAAGCATCGTAAGTTATAGCAGCAAATACGATACTGGCAGGGCACAGAGACCGGGTTCAGGTCCTAATTTCCCTAATTTTACCACGGAGGAAAATCTGGGCAAACAATTGTTTTTGCAGACCATTCCAAACGGCGGTGGTGCTTGTTTTGGTTGCCATACGACAGAAGCTTTCATTAGTGCCAATTCTGGCCCACAAAATAACGGACTTGATTTAACTACAACTGACCCTGGCGCAGGTACTACATTACCAGGCAATACCATTTTCGATGCTCTGTTCAAAACTTCCTCTCTACGAAGTATCGAACTGACTGCACCGTATATGCATGACGGTAGGTTCGCAACACTGGAAGAAGTGGTCGAGCATTACAATAGTGGTATACAAGCTCATCCAACCCTCTCGGCTGCTTTGACAGATACCAACGGTGATCCTGTTCAGTTGAATTTTACAGTTGCAGAAAAATCCGCTTTAGTAGCATTTTTAAAAACATTAACAGGTAATGTTTTAGTAAATGACCTTAAATTTAGCGACCCATTTGATAGTGCTTTGCCCATAGAGTTGCTGTCCTTTACGCTCCGCTTAAATGAAAAAAAGGAAGCTATTTTAGATTGGTCAACTTCCTATGAAATGAATACGGATGAATTTATTATTCAAAAAAGTGAAGCTGGTCATTCCTTCGAAAATATTGGACAGATAGCCGCTAAAGGAGAAAGCAACACCATTCAGGATTATTCTTTTTTGGATAAAAACCCCTATCAAGGACTGACGTATTATCGTTTTCAACAATTGGATTTGGATGGCACCTCAACTTACTCTGATATTAAAACAATTCAGATAGAGCTGCTTAAAAACGTTCGTGTGTATCCAAATCCTTTGACTTCAAATCAGCAATTGATGATTGAATCTGATAGCGAACTTCCGCTTACCTTTCAATTATTCACGATTCAGGGAGAGTCCATTTTGAAAAAACAAGTTTTAAGCAACCAGTTTCTGGACTTATCTAACCTATTTTCAGGAATGTATATTTATAAAATTGAAAATGTGGAGATTGAAATAAAAGGAAAATTGTTGATTAAAAGTAGGTAATGCTAGTCAATGTCTTCGTCAAATGATGAATGATGAATGATGAATGATGAATTTACAATAAGATAGCTTTGTATTTATCTAAATCAAAGGGGAGCGTTTAAGAAAGAAATCCAACATCTGTATAAAAAGTCGGTTTAAGTGACAAGTTTAGTAAACTTAAAATCAGCGAATTACACAACCCCGAGTGCGGTTCTTTAAGGTAATCCTTATATATCCAAAACTGCCGCAGAATAAAAAAGTCAATAATTTTCACTCGCACTATTCCCCCTCCCGTTCTTGACCACCAACTTGTTACCAATTTGTTATCACTCCCCTCTTCCACCCCATCTGATAAGTAAAAAAGTAGATTTGTCTTCAAAAAAATAAACAATGAAAAAAGTCATCCAATTCACCTTATCTATTTGTTTCCTAATCGGATTTTGCTTTACCCTGCAAGCCCAAGAAGAAGCACTTTCTCCAGCATTTAAAGAAGCGGCAATCGGTGAATTGTCTAAATTAATGAACGATTTCTACATCTTTCCGGAAGTCGCTAAGACAACCAGTGAACATTTAAATAGCCAACTGGCAGCTGGACATTTTAATCAGTTCAAAATCTTGGCTTCCTTTTCAGAAGCCTTGACCACAGAAGCGCAGTCTATCAACAAGGACAAGCACCTATTGATTCGACCTTCTCGCCCTATGGAAGCGAAGGAAAATTCTACGGAAGGGATGTTTGAAAGGCATATGTATCAAATGGCTTTCGACCGAAGCAATGCTGGAGGATTTAAGGCAGCTAAAAAATTGGAAGGCAACGTTGGTTATTTTGACATTAGAAGCTTTGCGAATTTGTGGGCTGGCAAAGCATATACGGATAGCTATATGCAGTTGGTTTCGACCTCCGATGCGCTTATTATTGACTTGCGAAAAAATGGCGGTGGAGACCCCGCGATGGTTCAATACCTGTGTAGCTACTTTTTTGATAAAAAGGTGCACCTCAATAGTTTGTATTATCGAGAAGGCGACCGAACGCAAGAATATTGGACGCTTGATAAAGTGGATGGTGAAAAGATGCCGGATATTCCCTTGTTTGTTTTGACCAGTGAAAAGACGTTCTCTGGCGCAGAGGAATTTTCTTATAATATGCAAACGCAAAAGCGGGCAACGCTTGTTGGCGAAACAACTGGCGGCGGTGCAAATCCAGTCCGATTCCTGCGCATCAATGAACAAATCGAGGTTTATATGCCGATTGGAAAAGCCATTAACCCCATTACCAAAACGAATTGGGAAGGCGTCGGCGTTATTCCTGAAATAAAAACTGCAGCAAAAGATGCCTTAACCAAAGCGCATGAATTGGCAAAAGTAGCCGCGAAAAAGTCCCGCGAAACCATTCAACAAAAGCAAAAAGCACTCTCTGATGAATTGGTCAATAGTTTAGACTCTTTTGACCCAACAACGGGCGCAACTACCGTCTATGAAAATCTGAAAAAATGCACGAAAGCCGGCTTAGTTAGAGAAGGCTTGATTAACGGAATGGGCTATGAATATTTGATGAGTTTCCAGAAACCAGTCGTGGCAGAAGCTATCTTTAAAGCCAATACCCTACTTTTTCCAGAATCGGCAAATGTTTTTGATAGTTATGCAGAGACGCTTGCCGCGAATGGACAGTTGAAGGCTGCGGCTGAAAATTATCAAAAAGCGGTTGATTTGGCAAAAGCGAATGAGAATGCTGATTTGAAGTTGTTTATGGAGAATTTAGAGAAGGTGAAAGCCCGGATGGATTAGTAAAAGAAAATTTAAGGTATGGTAATTTTAAAAAAACCGGTTCTTTGACAAATCCCGTGGAATAAAGTGTTCTTTGAATTTTAAGACGTGAGAAAATCGTAAGATTTTCAATCTTCAAGAAACACAGTACACATTGCCTACGGCAATGCGGGAGGGGTTCTTGAGGGAGAAAAACGGTTTTGCAAAACCATTTTTCTCCCTCAAACTCCCTTTGTTAAAACTTACCCACAGTTTTCACTATAGTGCCATTTAATTATTTAGTATTAGGTTCAAACTTATCACCTCTGAATTTATTTGAACACGCATAAAATAGAAGCCTGAAACATAATTCGATAAATCAAACTCTGAAGGGAGTACAGTCCAACTATATACGTTTTGTCCCTTCGAATCGAATATATCAATGAGATTTATTTTGCTCTGGTCACCATTAAATAACAATTTGAATTGTCCGCTACTCGGATTAGGATAAATCGATAAATGCTCGACTGCAATGTCTTCACATTTTTGGATTCTAATGATACCTGCATATTCAAAATTTCCGTCAAAGTCAGTTTGCTTTAACCGATAGTATGATTCTTCTGCATTTGGAGTCAAGTCCTTTAACTCATAATATAGCTTAGCATTAGAATTACCTGCCCCTGCCACTATTCCTGCTGTTTGCCAAGCCAATCTATTACCGCTTCTTTTTTCAATAGTAAAATAATCATTATTGCTCTCTGTTGCTGTACTCCATTTCAAAACAATATTTTCCTCCTCACAATGCGCTGAAAAGGATAATAAACTAATAGGCAAAGCGGGGGAATCATCTGAAGCCTGTAGTTCATTCACATTTATCGCTCCAGCGGTAGATAGCATTCTCCCCTCTAAATCTCCGCCAAGAGCCATTGAAACCGCCCCAGGACTGGAAATAAGCGTTCCTTTCACTATATTTGAAGCACCCATGGTTATTGCCCCGCCCGAAATCCAAAACACATCGGAAGCCTGCGTTCCATTAGTCAAAATTACCGTGGTATTAGCAGCCATATCGAGTGCTCCACCGAATTTGAATATAAAAATTCCTCCTCCGTCTAAGGTTAAATCCCCCGACACTGATCCTGCTGGTACAGTTCCATATACTCCTGCGACAAGTGTTTCACCACCTCCAAATTCTGGTGTATGATTGGTAACAGTTGAAGTAGTGTTGAAAATTTCAGTGTATGCTGCCTCTATATCAGTTGCACATTGTGCAGTTACACCATTTACAATCTCTGTATTTCCATTAATGATAGAAGGAGAACCGAATCCTGTTACTGCACCCGTATTCGTACCAATATTACCGTTGATTACCGAAGTTCCGGTATTAACCACATCTCCAACGGACGTAAATAATAGAAAATTTGCCGCTGTCCCTAAGTTTGGTTGCGCGTAAGTTTTAATAGGCGAAATTACTAGGAAAGTTACAATAATAAATAATAACAATTGTATTGGTACACCTGATATGTGTGTGTTCTTTTGAAACGTAGTGATTTTTTTCATTTATCTTTATGTTCTGAATTATTTACTCGTTCCTTAGTATTCATTCAAGTTGTATAGTGTCGGATAGATTTGATTGTAGTTTGGAACTTTACAAGGCGAGGGTTCGGGAGTATAGCCCAGATAAATGAACAGTTCTCCAACAAAGTAAAAGCCCAAAATACGTCGAACATATCCGACAGTATTAAATTGAACAAATACCAAGTAACAGGAAAACAATAGTTTGAAAAGAAGCCAAAGTTACACTTATTATATTTAAAAACATACATTATTACCGTTTTAAATTTTAAAATTTATCCCCTTCGATTATTTTGAAACTACCCAATAAAACACCTACATATTGTTATACTCATTTCCGCACTCGACTTTGCCCAGATTTGGGGGCTTTGAGGGACAAGGACGGGCTTTAAAGTCCGTTCTTGCTCCTCAAAGTCCCACACCTAAACTCCATTAGGCACGGCGGTTAGGCGTAGCATAAAAACATAACAAAGTGTATTTATATTTTGTGTAATTTTGTATAAATCAATTATTTAGTACCAATTATTGCGAAAAAAGATAAACTGCATGCCTGCACACGCGAAAGGGATTTTTTATTCTAAAGAATTTTATAAATCGTTGCATAGTCCTATTTAAGACGCTTAAATCTGGTGCAAAAACAAAGGGAGTTTTAGAGAAAAAACAAGAGTCTTAGGAACGCGGAATAAATAAATACAGATTCTTGGAAGTGAGGTTTTGTTCTCAGCTTTTGCATTAAAACTGTGATTTATATTAAAAAAATGAGCATTTTTAAAGTGAAAATAAGCGTAAAATATCCTGTCAAGAATCTACTAAGTACGTGACATTATTTATTGGGGTAAAATTTGAAAGCAAGATTTTTTCGATAGTTTTCTTTTAAAAATCGTTGCATGGTCTACATCACGGAACTATTTTTAAGAGGAAAATAGCGGAATAAAGATGTTTTCAAATTACCCCAATAAATAGTGTCACGTACTTAAGTAAGTGCCCCTAAATAATCGACACTTTTCGACAGGACTATTTTCCGTTTAAAAAACTTAAAAACGCCTTCAATAGAAGGACTATTGAAGGATTTTTTAAATTTCTTAAACAAAAAATATCCTCTGTCAAAAGTGTCGATTATTTAAGGTCACCTACTTACCGTTATTTTTTTCGCGTTCCTAAACAACCATATTCAACATTAAAATCATACCCAACGCCACCAATCCCAATATTCCCGTCATAGCCGTCCAACTCTTGAGTGTCTGCATTTCTGTTAAACCAAGATAGCGATTAACTAGCCAAAAACCACTGTCGTTAACGTGCGAAAAGCTACTCGCTCCAGCCGCAATACTCAATACAATCAAGGCTAATTGCATCTCAGAAAAGACCATATTTTCAAGGATAGGCGCCATAATACCTGCTGCCGTAATCATGGCAACTGTTGCTGAACCTTGCAAGATTCGGACAATTAATGCTAATAGAAATGCCAATAAAATAGGTGTCAAATTATAGACTACCATTTGTTCTGCTAACATTTTTCCTGCTCCGCTAGTGACCAACATTTGCTTGAAAACACCACCTGCTCCTGTAATTAAAATAATAACGCCTGCGGGAGCAAGTGCTTTCATCGAAATTTCCTGTAAAGTTGACCTGCTGACTCCATAGCGAATGGCTAAAAAATACATTGCCAATAAGGTACTGATAATCAAGGCAACAAATGGATGTCCGACAAAACCCAATAATTGTAAGTAATAATTATCTATTTCTCCAAAATATGCTTTGCTGGCAGTGTTTAATAAAATGAGTACAATCGGTAGTAAAATCAGGCTAAAAACTAAAAAAATGGAAGGCGCATTCTCTATTTTCAAGCGTTTTATTGGCTCAAATTGAATATTGGGAACAGGTATAAAAAGCCGTTTTGAAATGTATTTTCCAAAAATTAAACCTGCCACGATAGTCGTTGGAATACCGACCATAAAACCAAATAAAATTATCCATCCTAAGTCCGCTTTTATTATATCTGCGACGGCAATAGGACCTGGGGTTGGTGGAATAAACGCATGCGTTACCGCCAAACTTGCCAATAAAGGAATCGCAAAAAACAGCAAGGATTTTCCAGTTTTTTTCTGCAAAGCATACAAAACAGGGACTAAAATAATAAAGGCTACATCAAAAAAAACGGGAATCGCAATCATAAATCCAGCGAGCGACAATGCGACTGGTGAACGTTCTGTACCGAATTTTTTGAGCAAAAAATGGGAGAGTTGTTCTGTTGCTCCGCTATGCTCCAAAATTGCTCCGAATATCGCGCCCAGACCAACGATAGTTGCAACAAAACCAAGGGTGTTGCCCATTCCGTATTGAATGTTTTTCAAAATGATATCGAAAGGCATTCCTGTAAATAAGCCAACGGCAATGCTCGCAATTAATAAAGAAATAAAGGCATTCAAACGAACAGCCAATACTAAAATTAATAGAACAGCGATGCCACCAAGGAAAGCAAAGAGTAGTTGGTAATCCATTTTTCGTTCTGTTTTTATGGCTTATGAATGAATTTAGTGAACGTGCGCCGCCTGTGGCGGCGCGGAGGTAGTTTTTGAGGGGTAAAAATGTTTTTACAAACATTTTACCCCTCAAACTCCCTTTGTCAAAACACCTCCACTAAATTCATCCATGAGCCATTTTTATTCTTCCCAATCTGTATGAATAGCTTCTTCTCGATTATCCAAACGGCGGTAAGTGTGCGCGCCGAAAAAATCGCGTTGGGCTTGAATCAAATTAATCGATAAATAATTGGTATGCAAGGATTTATAATAATTCAATGCAGCTGAAATAGCAGGAATGGCAATATTTGTTTCGCTCATTTGACCAACTAACTCTTTTGCATTAGAGAAAAGTGCATTGACGTATTTTTGAAAAACAGGCACTTCAAATAAATGCTCCGCATCCGGTTGACTTTCATAAGCTTCGATGACTACTTTCAGCATTTCAGAACGAATAATACAGCCACCGCGCCAAATTTGCGCTAAATCTGCCATAGAAAAAGTCCAATTGTATCTTTTCGCAGCTTGTCGAATTAGATAAAAACCCTCCGCTACAGCAACCAATCGTGCGAAAAGAATCGCATCTTGGAATGTGTCTTTTGATAAATCTTTCTTCAATGTAATTTGACTATTATACTTACTTGAAAGTTCTTCCCGTAACGTTTTTTTACTCGACAAAATCCGTTCATTCATGGCAGCGGTAATCGTGGGCGCAGGTACACCTAAGTCAAGCGCTTCTTTGGTTGTCCAAAGTCCAGTACCTTTATGTCCCGCCACATCAAGAATTTGTTCTAAAAGAGACGAACTCTTTTGCTTTTTTCTTAAAATCTGAACGGTAATTTCTAACAAATAGCCTTGATGTAAAGAATCATTCCAACCGTCAAATATATCTGCTAATTCATCATTAGAATTCGTTAAACACTGCTTCCCGATAGCGTAAGCTTCGCTCAAAATTTGCATATCGGCATACTCGATACCGTTGTGAATCATTTTTACAAAATGCCCTGCACCATCTTGTCCAACCCAATTAACACAGGGTTTTCCGTCAGCAACAGCAGCTATTTTCTGTAAAATGGGTAATAATCGTTTCTTCGCGGTATCGCTCCCTGCGGGCATGATGCTCGGCCCTTCTAATGCACCTTTTTCACCACCAGAAACGCCCATCCCAACAAATTCCAACCCTACGTTTTGGCAATGATTAAATCGTCTAATAGAATCTTTAAAGTAAGAATTTCCAGCATCTATAATTAGGTCATTTTTATCTAAATGTGGACTTAGTTTTTCAACTAATTCATCAACAGGTGCGCCAGATTTCACCATCAAAAGAATAATTCTTGGTGTTTTTAATTGGCTAACCAAATGCTGAATAGAGATTGATGGTAGAAAATTTAAATCTGTAAATTGATTGGTAAAGTCTTCTACAACCGTTTCCTCACCAGAGAACGGCAAATTGTAAACAGCGACGCGGAGTCCTTTAGAGGCAAAGTTTCGAGCCAAACTCTTTCCCATTACACCAAGTCCAATAAGTCCTAAATCGCCTGTTAACTGTTCCTTTCTCATGCTTAATTGATTGGTAATTGCTGTTGTAATTGCGGATAAATTCTGGTCAATATTGACAACTATGGCATTTT
>JBLHWU010000076.1:0-25998 GCA_047629355.1 Saprospiraceae bacterium
TACTTAGATTATCAGGAGCTTATAAAATTAATTATTTTAACTTTATAAGTTAATCACTTTATAAATCCTTGACTTTTAGGTGCCATTCTTTCTAACAAAACTTTGATGCGTTTGCCTTGAAAAAAATTAATTCAATTATTCCAAAAAGGAAGAACGAATTAATATTCTCAGGATACTACTTTTTTTATGTTCAAAAGGCTACTAATTATTTTTCTTCTTTTAAATACTTTCTGTCAACTTCACGCACAGGAATACACCCTTGATGTCCAACAATTGGGTATCGAAGATGGACTTGCTCACCGACAAGTTTCTCAGGTTTTCGAAGATAAAGACGGATTCTTTTGGATGGCCACTGTCAAAGATTTGCAACGCTATGATGGCTATAAAATCAAGTCTCTTCGTGGTGGAGCAGATGACTATTTGACAAAACCTTTCAATACCGAAGAACTATTAGTACGCACGACGAATCTAATTGAGACGCGTAAAAAACTTCAAGAGAAATTTGCTGGTGCGCTTACGAAAGTTACCGCTAATTCTTTAGCTGATTCTTTCTCGAATTTGGACCAATGCTTTATAGAGAATCTTAAAAAACAGATAGAAGAAAATTTAGCAAATAAAAACTACAAGATAGAAGATTTGACTAAAAATTTATTGATGAGTCGTACCCAGTTTTTTAGAAAATTAAAAGCAATCACCAATCAAACGGCTAATGAATTCATCCGTAATTATTGACTAGATTGTGCGCAGAAACTGCTCCAAAATTCTGAAAAACCGATTGCTTCGATTGCCCTTGAAGTTGGATTTGAAAGTCATAAATATTTCTCCCAACGGTTTAAAACGCGTTTTGGATATTCGCCAAAGAACGCGAAATAAATAAGTGTAGATTCTTGGGAGAGCCATTTTGTTCTTCCTTTTTGCTTTGAAACTGTGATTTATGTTGATATAAGGAGCGTTTTCAACGTAAAAAAAGGAGGGCAAAAGAAATGCAGGAGAGTTGGGGAAGTTATTTTTTTACCGTTGCTAAGCATTTTGACAATTTTATAGGATGGGATTATTTTGATGCATCATTTTGTACAAAAACAAACTTATGCTTTGTAAGATATTTTGCTGGTCTTTATTGTTCCTTACACAAGTTTGTTTTGGACAAGAATCTTCTATGCCCTTATTTTTTGACCACCTTACGATAAACGATGGTCTTTCTCACAATACCATTTATGATATTTTGCAAGACGATTATGGTTATATCTGGATTGGTACTCAAAATGGTTTGAATAAATACGATGGTTATTCTTTTGAGGTGTACGGTTCTAATGAGTTAGAAAACGACAAGTCTGGATTTATCGGAATGCACATTTCTTCTTTATTCGAAGATAAGAAGGGAAATCTTTGGGTAGGCACTAGAAGGAAAGGAATCAACTTCAAAGCAAAATCAAGTGATAGATTTATAAATTTTCAATCTGATTCCGCTTTTATCGCCATAAAAGGTTTTGATGTTTCTTCATTTTTTGAAGACAAAGCCGGCAATATTTGGATTACAACCGTTGGTGCTGGTGTTTTAAAATACAATCCTGAAACCAATTTTTCTAAAATTTATAATCAGGCTAACAGCAATCTTTCGAGCGAATTAGTTTTCGACATAATCGAAGACAAATATGATAACATCTGGGTTGCCACAGCAGGCGGTGGATTGAATTACCTAAATGGTGGTCAATTTGAGCTCAGCCATGACATGCTTCCGAACTATCCCAATATGGCAGGGTATCGAAAAAAGTTATTACTAGATGATGAATATATATGGATTGCGACGGAGGGTACTGGGCTTTATCAAATGAATATTAAAGACCGAAGCTATGTTCACTTTTCTCCTGAAAATCAAGATAAAACGATTAGTTCAAACGTCGTGAAGGATATATACAAAGCGAAGGATGGAAAATTGTTTATCGCAACGGACGGAAAAGGACTCAATATATACGATACGGTTACTGAAAAAATATCTTATTATGACTACCATACGGATGAAAAAACGAGCTTAAATAGCAATTCATTGATCTGTTTATGGGGAGACCGAACCGATAATGTTTGGCTTGGAACTTATAATGGGGGGCTAAATATTTACAAGCCCAATAAAATCTGGTTTGAGTTTTTTGCTCCTTCTTTGGTTTCTAATAACGAGTTGCAATACCGTTCAATTTTATCCATTTTTCAAAGGCATAATGAGCATATTTTAGTAGGAACTGATGGCGGTGGACTGCAACGATTCAACCAAAATAAAAATCAATTTGAAGAAGATTTTTTCAAAAACAATCCCAATCAACCAAATTCTATTGCAGGAAATGTTGTAAAAACTATATTTGAAGATAGTCAAAATCGCCTATGGATAGGGATGTTCGGAGCTGGATTAGATTTGTATGACCCAATAACTAAGGCCTTTCAACACATCATAGATTGGCGACCTAATGTCTGGTCTATTGCGGAAAGAAAAGATGGAAAATTATTGATTGGAAGCATGGGACAAGGCATTTGTATAGTTAATCCAGAGACCTTAGTCGTTACTCCTTTTCAATCTAAAACGACGAACCCAAACAATCTTGGAGACCCTAATATAATGACTATTTTTGTTGACAACGAGAATAAAATTTGGATTGGTTCAGCCGAAAATGGGCTTGATGTTTTGGATGCAAATAATAAACATCTGGCGTATTTTAAAAATAATCCACTCGATTCTTTGTCGATTAGCGACGATGCCATCCGAAGGATTTTTCAAGATTCAGGCGGAGATATATGGATAGGAACGGAGCGAGGAGGACTCAACCGTTGGTTAGGAAATGGGAAATTTGAAAGAATAACCCAAGAAGATGGATTGATTTCTAATAGTGTTATGGGTATCACAGAAGATAGCGCAGGTTTCATTTGGATAAGTACTTTTCAAGGAATTAGTCAATTTGATAAAACGACTAAAAGTTTTCGGAATTTCGATTTTCATGCAACTCAAAATGCCAATCAGTTTAATCAAAGTGCCATTTTAGCAGATGATAATGGACGCCTATTCTTTGGCGGTATTTATGGTTTAAATACCATTCAATCCCAAAAAATCAGGAAAAATAAGCAACAAGCTGAGATAATTTTTACGGATATAAAAATTTTCAATAAAAGCGTTCCCATCGGTAAATCACTAGATGGAGGTGTTATCTTAGAAAAACCGATTGAGAAAAGTAGTGATATTTGGCTAAGTTATTTAGACCAATCTTTTTCAATAGATTTTACGGCGATAGATTATACCAATCCTCTTGAAAATGAATTCACTTACAAAATGGAAGGCTTTAACGAGGAATGGCAACAAACTTCCGCTGGCCAACACAGTGTAAGCTACACCAATTTAGACCCTGGAAAGTATATTTTTAAAATTAAGTACAAAGAGAAATTAGCGACTATAAAAGTAAACATTAAACCACCATACTGGCAGACGCTTTGGTTTAGGGCTTTGGTGGCTATTTTCTCTCTCGGAGTAGTTTCAGGCGGACTATTTTTTTTGATTAAAAGAAGAGAGACGGTACACAAGCAAAAAATCTTGCAATTAGAAAATGAAAAGTTAGCCACTGAAATGGAAGTAAACAACTCTAAACTAATGTATTCCTCCATCCAAATGGCGCATAAAAATGAGGTGCTGACAGAAGTTAAAAAGGGATTAATTGATTTGGAAAAAAAACCGGAGCCTAATTTTAAATCTTTAGTACGAAGGGTAAACCAAGAATTAGAAAATCAAGATTATTGGTCAGAATTTAATTTATATTTCAATCAAGTTGACCAAAATTTTATTGATAAAATAATAAAACGCCATCCAGCATTGACAAAAAATGATTTGCGAATGTGCTCACTTTTACGACTCAATTTAGATACTAAAGAGATTGCCTCTCTTCTGAATACTTCAGTCCGTGCTGTTGAACAGAGTCGTTATCGTTTAAAAAAAAGGTTAGCGATACCTCAAGAAAGGGACTTATTGAAGTATATCACCTCTTTTACGGGCAAGACTTAAGGGAATTGCTAATAGACTTGTTACCCTTTAATAAACACTCGTCTGAAAATATCTTTTTTCGCTAGCTTCCTTTAAAAAAGGATTCAATAGAGAGACTATTCAATGATTTTTTAAAGAAAACTAGTAAAAAAATCTAAATTTCATACAAGCATTTTTAAAGGGTAACAAGGTTAATAAATAATCTACACATTAGGGAATTTGTAAAAAATAACCTACCCATCTGACTTGCTCTTTTCCCTTTTAAAAATGCTAAAAAAAAGCCTCAAATAACCAGTTATGCTCGCTTTTTTTAACATCTTTAAAAGAAAAAATAGCTGCGTCATCTTGGGTACCTTATTTATTACAAACTCCCTTATGACGAAGTAATTTTTTCATTTAAGTAATTTAAAAATGGTTCTTTGACATATACCGTAGTTTCCAATAATGAGTAATTGGACACAATTAAGTAAGTGCCCCTAAATAATCGAACATCTAAGAAGTATCTTTTCCCATTTTTTAAATTCCTTGAACAAAAAATATCGGCTATCAAAAGGGACGATTACTTAAGGTCACCTACTTAACAATCACAAATTCAACATTTTTTCAGCGACCTTAAACTCTATTTTACTGAAAACTCAACAGATTTTAAAGATATTTAAGTTTTATGAAAAATTGCACCTATTTTTATCTGTGTTTTGATTTTCTAAGGGGTTTTGGGGAGAGAAGAATTGGATTTTTCATAAAAATCCAATTCTTCTCTCCCCCCTAAATATACTCCCCGCGGCGGCGCGCTTGGTCTCTTGAGGGTAAAAAGTGGTTGTACAACCACTTTTTACCCTCAAACTTCCTGAGATTAGGTACTTTTTATTTTACGAAAAATCAAGATTAAAAATCTGTTGAGTTTTTAGTATTTTACGTCTATCTTTCATAAGAAACCTGCTGATTCTTCCACTATTCTTTAAATAATTGCTTCCTTCAATCTAAGCAGTTTATTTTTATTGAGTGCTATAAACTGGATTTTTATTGGTCAAAAGCACATTTTACGCACAATTATTTAGCTGTCGTAGTATTGTCGTAGTGTCAAATTATGGGTAAACTATTCTAAAGTATAATTTAGCAGCACAAAATAAATTTATCAATTTTAGGATAAAGGTTTTGAATTATATGCACCACTCTAACTAATGACAAATCAATTATTATGAATAGACAATACTTTTCTTTCTTCTTTTTTTTACTCGCTACTTTTTGTCTCAACGCTCAAGTTGAAATATCGGGTGTTGTAACAGAGGAATCTACGGGCGAAACATTAATCGGGGCGAATATTCTGGTCCTTGGTTCTACAATAGGTACGACGACTGATTTAGATGGAAAATACGTGATCAAGGTAGGGTCAGATGCAACTACGCTCCAATTTTCCTATACAGGATTTACTTCGCAAACGATTGAAATTGGCGAACAGCAAATCATTGATGTGGCAATGTCTTCAGGCAAACTATTAGATGAAATCATTGTCGTCGGATATGGAAGCCAATCTAAAGTTAAATTAACTTCGGCGGTTTCGACTATCGATAAGGAAACTTTAAAGAAATTACCGGTACCCAATGTCAGTAATAGTTTAGAAGGATTGGCTGCTGGATTATTTGTCCGGCAAGGAAGTGGAGAACCTGGGTTTAGTAGTTCTTCCTTTGAAGTTCGAAACTTTGGAAATGCCTTAGTTATCGTTGATGGTTCGCCAGGAAATATAGATAACTTAGACCCGAATGAAATAGAAAGTATTTCGGTTTTGAAGGATGCCGCAGCAGCTTCTGTCTATGGTGTGCAAGGTGGAAATGGCGTTGTCTTAGTGACCACTCGAAAAGGAACTCCGGGGAAACCTGAATTAAATTACAGCAATCAATTTACGAATACCGCTTTTACGGCATATCCCGACTTTTTAAATTCCGTACAACGCGCAACGGTATTAAATGCAGGTTTGGTGAATGATGGACAAGCGCCATTTTATTCTGATGCCGAAGTGGAGGCATTTCGTACAGGTTCTGATCCAGTAAACTATCCAGACGAAGATTGGAGAAAATTGATGTTTAGGGATTGGGGTTTTCAACAGCGCCATAATTTAAACTTGACCGGTGGAAATAAAAAAATAAAATATTTTGTCTCTGGTGGCTATCTGAATCAAGGTTCAAATTATACGGCAGATGTATTGAGCTATCAGCAATACAACTTGCGAACCAACATCAATGCAGATGTCACGGATGATTTAAATTTACAAGTCAATTTAGCCGGACGAAGAAGAGTTAATGAGGCACCAGGCTATTCTGCGTTTAATATTTTTAGAGAATTGAGTCGGTCATTGCCCACCAATTTGGCTTACTATCCTGATGGAACCCCTGCTCGACCGAGTTTTAGTCCCAATCATATCGTGGAAGGGGTTAGGGATTTTAATGCTGGATATTATCGTGCCCGCAATAATAATATTGATGCTAAAATTTCCTTAGAATGGGACGTGCCACAAATAAAAGGGTTGAAAACAAAGTCTTACGGTTCGTTAATCAACAATCACTTTTATAGCAAAACTTGGGAAAAAAGTTACGAACTTTATACACTTAATCGACAAACTGGAGAATACGATGAATTTATTGCCAGTCCAGAAGGTTCGTTTAGTGAAACAGTACTTACCCAAACCTCTAATTATAGCAATCATTACGTGTTGCAACAATCGATTACTTATGAGCGAATCTTTGAAGATCATAGTGTTTCAGGTTTAATTCTTGGTGAGTTACAAAAGGTTCAAGGAGAGAATTTCTTAGGAAGACGACAAGATTTTCAATCTGATTTGATTGACCAACTTTTTGCGGGTTCCAATGAAAATAAAGATGCAAATGGAGGGGAGTTTCGATTAAATAGTTTGGGCTTGGTTGGTCGAGTAAGTTATGATTTCAAAGCCAAATACTTTTTAGAATCTTCTTTTAGATATGATGGTTCATCCCGATTTGCTCCAGGAAGAGAGTGGGGCTTTTTCCCTTCCGTTTCGGCAGGTTGGAGAATATCTGAAGAGCCGTTTTTTGAAGATTTAAAAAGAGCAATACCGAATCTTAAATTGAGAGGGTCTGTTGGAACTGCTGGAAACGATGGAACTGCGGCTTATCAATGGTTGTCTGGATTTACTTACAATAGCTTTTTTGCAATCAATGAAACCGCTATTCCAACCATCGACAATACAGCTTTAGCCAATAAAGACCTGACTTGGGAAACCATCATAACCTACGATGTGGGTATAGATATAGAGTTGCTTAATCGAGATTTAACTGTTTCATTTGACTATTTTAAAAGAAATAGAGATGGTGTTTTGGCATTTGCGTCCGGTAGTGTGCCAAGTACCTTGGGTGTAGGTTTGGCTGCGCAAAATTTTCATGAATATTCAAATGAGGGCTATGAAATCACCGCACTTTATGAAAGGGAAGTGAACAAAGATTGGACGTTTGGTGTGGGTTTAAATTTTTCTTATTCCAGAGAAACTGCTGAATTTATTGATGAAGCAGAAATTATGGATGATTTCATGAGAGAGAATCTAACCGTTACGGGTGGTTTTACCAATTTGAGAAGAGGTTACATTTCGGATGGCTTATTTCAAAATCAAGAAGATATTGAAGGAAGTCCTATTCAAGATAACAATGGGAATTCTAGTCTTCAACCTGGTGATGTGAAATATGTGGATTTGAATGGAGATAACATTATTGATGTGCAAGACCAAAAAGTATTTGGAAATGGAGACAAACCAGCGTATAATTATTCTTTGAATTTGACAACAAGTTATAAGAATTTTAGCATCTCCGTTTTGTTGACAGGAGCAGCTGGATATGATATTTATTTGGATGGAGAAGCGCAAAGTCCACTGAGAAATGGATTTAATGGTTACAATTACCAATTGGATTATTGGACACCTGAAAATACGGGCGCAAGTTTTCCACGGATTACAAATGGAGGATTTAATGATGGCAACTACCGTTATTCTGACTTTTGGAAGCGTAGTGGAAATCACATCAGATTTAAAAACATTAACCTAAGTTACACGTTACCAAAACTGGGAAAAGGGGTATCAAAATTTAAAGAAATTCGATTGTTTGCAACTGCTCATAATTTATTTGTACTAAAAACGTATGACGAAGAATTTGATCCGCAAATGCAGTCTTCCACTGGCTGGTATTACCCGCAAATCAAATCTTTCACCTTTGGCATTAACCTAACACTGTAGGAAGTTGGTTAAAACCGTGGATGCACGTTTACTAAACCTCAAAGGTTTAGTAAACGGAAGTAGGTGACCCTAAATAATCAACACTTTTAGACAGGTCTATTTTCCGTTTAAGAAACTTTAAAAACTAATTTATAATGAAATATAATATTCTACTACTGACCTTATTTATGATAGGCTTTGCCTCCTGCGGTGAAGAGGACTTTCTAAACGAACCGCCATTAGATAGAATCACCGAGAGTGATGTATGGAGTGACAGAGATTTGATGGATACCTACATCTTTAAAATCTACGATAATATGCCTTGGGATTATCTGCAAGATTTTGGCGGAGCGGGATTCGGTGCCCATAGAGACGCATTATCAGACTTGGCGATGAGTACTTATTCATGGACTTCAGCCAACAATATCTTCCGACCAGGCAATTGGGGAACGACTAATAACTCTTGGCCGCTCGACTGGTGGGGATATTTTAATCTTTGGAAAATTAATTATGCGCTTGAAAATGTTGAACGACTCGGCGAAGATGTGTTAACCCCAGAAGAACGGGACAACAGATTAGGAGAGCTCTATTTTATGCGAGCATATAGCTATTTCACAATGGCTAGAAGATATGGAGGTGTACCGATTATTTTGGAAGCACAAGACCCTAATACGACTCCTGAAGAGGAGTATTTTCCAATACGAAATACCGAAAAGGAGGTGTATGACCAAGTATTCGAAGATACCCAAGCAGCCTTCGATTTGTTGCCAGATAGATGGACGGGTCAAAAAGGTAGAGCGGGAAGATGGGCAGCTAAAGCCCTCGAATCAAGAGCAGCTTTATATGCAGCAAGTATTGCTAAATATAGTACCGTGGAATTAGATGGTGTTGTTGGAATACCTTCTTCAGACGCCGATTTTTACTACCAATTGTCATTGGATGCGTCTAATAAAATAATCAATGAAAGCGGTCATTCCTTGTTTAATGGGTACGAAAATCCAGCTGAAAATTACTACCGCTTATTTGTAGATGAAACGGAAGATGAAACTATTTTTATGAAAGTTTGGCTTCCTTTTGAAAAAGGTCATTCTTATGATTTACGAAATACGCCTTACAGCTATCGAGTAGATTGGGGGTCGAGTATGTCGCCTTCTAAGCAATTGATGGATAGCTACGAAGTATTGAGTACAGGGCTTTTACCGGATGAAAGTGGTTCTGGCTTTGACTCAGAAAATCCGTTCGATAATCGAGACCCAAGATTTAAAGGTACTTTATTGACCAATAATGATTTATTCCAAGGGTCAGGAATCGAAACTTGGTACGCAACGGAAAGAAACGGAGATATTGATACGAATACCGGAACTGGAATTGGAAAAGACGGCATGGGCGTACATCCCGATGCGACTAAGACCGGCGCTTACGTTAGAAAATACTTGAACGATGGACCAAGTAAGCTTTTAATCCAACAATATTACTCAGGTCAGGATTGTATTATTTTTAGATTAGGAGAAATATACCTCAACGCGGCAGAAGCTGCTATCGAATTGGGCATGGAAGGAAGTGCCAGAGATATGATTGAGCCTATTCGAAATAGAGCCGGATTGATGCAAAATCTTCGCTTGGAATCGTATGCAGGAATTGCCTTGAGAGATAGAATTAGAAATGAAAGAAAAATAGAAATGGCTTTTGAAGACCAACGTTATTGGGATGTCAGAAGATGGCGGATTGCAGAAGAGGCATTGAGCGTTCAGCTTGAAGGTATCCGGTCATTGCGGCATATAGATAATTTTGGTGCGGAAACATTTACTTACCAAATCATTCAAGCAGAATCGCAACAAATGAAGTTCCTTCCTTCTCAATACTATTTTCCAATTGGACAGGATAGAATCAATAATAATCCCAAGTTGGTAGAGAATCCTGGGTATTAATTAGTACGTGTTACTTACTTACACGGTGTAAGAAAGGTTTCTTTGACATTTAAAGTGCGAAAAAAAACATAATTTTTTCGCTTCAACAATAAATAATTCGCTTTGCCTACTGCGAAGTGAATGGGGTTATTAAGGGTCAGAAACGGGTTTCATAAACCCGTTTCTGACCCTCAAACTCCCTTTGTTAAAAAAAAATAGCATGAATAATATAAAATTTCCATTCAGATTTTTAATGCTAATCTCCTTATTAATCATCGCTGCTTGCGGAAATGACGAAGAAGATATAGCACCAATCCCAACCAGCGACAACGCAACTTTCAGCTATACCTTTGACCCTGAAAATGCGAACAATGTAATTTTTAACGGTCAACCAGACGTAGATACTTGGTACACGCATTGGGACTTTGGTGACAATACGGCGGCTGAAAGTTTACAAATAGAAAAATTGTATTTCCTAAAAGGAGAGTATGAGGTGCGGTTTAAAATTTTCACAGAAGGCGGCACTGCCGAATCGGTACAAACGATTTCAATTGCTGAAGATATTATTGGACCTAATTTAGTAGAAAATGGAGCATTAAATGGGGACGACTCGTGGACCGTATTGTCTATTTTGGGAGGCGTAGAAGTTGCTTTTCAAAATGGTGCTGCCACTTGGACCGGTGGCGGCGGTGGTCATGTTGGCATCTATCAACCGATTAGTATAGAAGCGAATACGACTTATCAGGTTAACATGGATATTGTTGGTAGTGGCTTGACGGATTCTTGGTTTGAAGTCTATATCGGCACTACTGTACCGATGGATGGGGTGGATTATACCGATGGCGGAATGCGATTGGGATTAAATACTTGGGAGGGCTGTGGAAGTGACCCCTTCGATACGGCGTTCTCTGTAATTTCCTGTTTAGGGGATGGCATTTTTGAATTCCCCAATGCTGTCAATGCCTATTTGGTGATAAGAGGAGGTGGCGCAGATTATGGTGCAGCTGGCGTAACGATTGATAATGTTTCCATTAGAGCCCTTTGATTAAATATTTTGGTGAATAGGTTAGTACCGTGTAAAGTAAATTTCATTGCGTTTTTACCCCTTAACAAGCACACCCGCATTGCCGCAGGCAATGCGCACTGTATTTTTTGAAGCTCGAAAATCTTACGATTCTCTCGCTTCTTAAACTTTAAACAAACTTACTTTACTGCGTATTAGGGACGCGAATTAAATAAAGTTACTTTTTTTATTTCGTATTACTACGCGTTACTTAAGGGAGAAAAGTGGTTTTTACAAACCACTTTTCTCCCTTAAAAACCACCCCGCGCTGCCGCAGGTAGCGCGCAGCATATTCTATTGGAGCGAGAAAGTTTGCAGTTTTATCGTTCCTTAAACAGAGTAACCTACTTTATCTTTTTCAAATTAATTCCATTTCTTTTACTGACTATTTTAGTCAATGTAAGACAGGTAATTTATTGCAAAAATCGACAAAAATATTTCATAAATAACTAAATAAAAGATCATGAAAAAAATTCTACCTTTTTTTATTTTCGCATTAGCGCTTTCAACAGCTTATGCTCAACAAGTCAGTATTACCTTTGAATTAGGTACCGCAACCATCGCTTCAATTGACTCTGAAGGTGTCTATATTGCTGGTGGGTCTGGTTTTGGAGCGCCTGGGGACAATCTACTCACGGATGCCGATGGCGATGGTGTTTATTCCGTTACAGTCCAAAGAGATCAGGGTTTTTCTAGTTATTACATTTTCCTAAATGGCAACTGTCCTGACTATAATTGTAAGGAAAACATCTCAGGGCTTCCTTGTAGTGACCCCGCAAATTTTAACGACCGATTTTTGCCTCCAGTAATGTCTGATACCACTATTTTGGCTTGCTTTGGAACTTGCGAAAGTAATGGAGACTGTACCGTAGTTACGGATTCTATAGATATTACTTTCCAATTAAACACCGCAACTATTGATGTTGACGCAGGTGGAATTTTCATTGCAGGTGGCGGTAATTTTGGAAATCCTGGCGATAATCCTATGATTGACCCAGAGGGAGATGGCATCTATACTTTTACGTCAAGAAGACCCGTAGGTTTTTCTAGTTACTATACATTTCTAAATGGAAACTGCCCTGACTATAGTTGCAAAGAAGACTTGGACGGTTTGCCTTGTGGTGACCCTGATGCGTTCAATGACCGATTCATCTCTTCTGTAATGACTGACCTGACCGTTTTCGCTTGCTATGGCAATTGTGCGGACGATGGGACTTGCATTGAAACAAGTACTAATGAGCTAATCATAGATAAGAACTTATTTACGCTTTACCCAACGGTAGCGAATGATTATACCATGGTTAATTTCGGTGAAAATGCCATGAATCAAGTAAAACAAATTCTATTGATTAACTCAATGGGAGAGGTATTGAATACAACGAAGATGCAAAGCGAAAATGCTTATCAAGTTGATACGACTCCTTATGCTAGCGGCCTTTATTTTATAATGGTCAAAACGGAGAATAAAATGTTGACCAAGAAGTTTATTATTCAAAAATAGGGTTGGATGAATTTTTTGATAGTTGGAATTCATTAAATCGGTTCTTCATGGCAAGAACCACCGAGGTTATTTTCTGAATTCCAATTATCAAAAACTTCAGCCGTTAAGAAAATTTAGTTTACAAAAAAGGGCACTCTCCCTAAAAAAATCTAAAATATTATGATTAAATCTAAAATCACCTTTTTTATTTTCAGCATGCTCGTTTTAGGTACTTTTCAAACGAACGCCCAAAATTTTTTAAGTACCAATGGAAAAGCGATTGTCAATGAAAATCAAGATACCATCCTGTTAAGAGGAATGGGCTTAGGCGGATGGATGGTTCAGGAAGGATATATGTTGCAAACTGCGGGATTTGCGAATCCACAACATGAAATTAAAGCAATTATCCAAGAATTGATTGGTGAAGCGGACACCCAATTATTTTACGACGCTTGGTTGGCTAACCACGCCAGAAAGGCAGATATTGATTCCCTAAAATCATGGGGTTTTAATTCCGTTCGGCTACCCATGCACTACAATTTATACACCTTACCAATTGAAGAGGAGCCTATTCCCGGGGAACAAACATGGCTGACCAAAGGTTTTGAACTAACCGACAGCTTGATTTCTTGGTGTGCCCAAAATGAGATGTATGTCATCCTTGATTTACACGCCGCACCGGGTGGTCAAGGCTACGATGCCGCTATTTCAGATTATGACCCAACCAAACCTTCTCTTTGGGAAAGCGAAGATAACCGAGATAAAATGGTTGCTCTTTGGCAACGTTTAGCAGCACGATATGTAGACGAACAATGGGTGGCAGGTTATGATTTACTCAATGAAGTAAATTGGGATTTACCCGGTGGTGTAGCCTTGAAAAATCTCTACAAAGAGGCAACCGATAGTATCCGCACGGTTGATACAGAACACATTATTTTTATTGAGGGCAATTGGTTTGCTAATGACTTCACTGGATTAACGCCGCCTTGGGATGATAATTTGGTCTATTCTCCACACAAATATTGGTCAGTAAATGATCAAGCATCCATTCAATGGGTTTTGGATTTAAGAAATACTTACGATGTCCCATTGTATTTAGGGGAAACTGGAGAAAACTCTAATGTTTGGTTTAGAGATGCGGTTCGGTTGTATGAAGATAATACGATGGGCTGGGCTTGGTGGCCGATGAAAAAGGTAGAAGCAGTGGCTGGTCCGTTGTCTATTACAAAAAATGATGGTTATCAAACTTTACTCGATTATTGGAGTAATGGCGGAACTACTCCAACTGCTAATTTTGCAAAAACAGCTTTAATGCAACTGGCAGAGGATTTAAAAGTTGAAAATTGTCGCTATCAAAAAGATGTGATTGATGCTCTGTTCAGACAAGTGTATTCTGACGAAACCATACCTTATTATGCTACAAATAATATCCCAGGCTTAGTCTATGCTCCTGATTATGATATGGGCGTTGTTGGGGAAGCTTACCAGGATAGTGATTTAGCCAATTATTCCGTAACAACTGGAGAATATTCCGCTTGGAATAATGGCTGGGCATATCGAAATGATGGCGTTGATATCGAAACCTGTTCAGATGATGTGAATTCGAATGGATTTAATGTTGGGTTTTTAGAGGCTGATGAGTGGATGTCATACAGTGTTAATGTAGCAAGTGGCATTTATGATATTCACGTAAGGGTAGCTTCTGGAGGCTCTGGAGGTCGTTTTCATTTTGCGGCAGGTGATGCTAACATAACACCAACTACTTTTGCTTCTCCAACTGGTGGCTGGCAAGATTGGCAAACGGTCATTGTTCCAAATGTTATTTTAGATGCTACCGATAGCAAACTAAAATTTTATGTTGACCAAGCAGGTTTCAATGTAAGTAGTTTTGAATTTATCGAAACAGATGTTGATATTGCTTCAATTCCTACCCAATTTGTGGCGGCTATAACGGTTGATGAATATAATATTCAAATGAATGCAAATAAGTTTCTTGAAGGACCTTTGCCAACTGCACCGGGAGATTTTGAAATATTTGTCAATGGAAATAGCATTCCAATTACCGATTTGGCAATTGATACGAATAACCCGAGAATCATCAACTTTACTGTTGATTATATTCTAAAATCGACAGAAGTAATCAAAATTTCTTACAATGGAAATCAAGTGATGGCTACTGATGAAACGTTATTAAATAACTTTACTTTGGAAGATGTACAGAATACTTTGAAGTTCGTTCATCAAATCCCAGGTAGAATTGAGTCAGAAGATTTTGATTTTCAAGAAGGCGTATCTCTAGAAACGACGACTGATGTTGGTGGTGGTGAAAATATCGCATTTTTAGACCCTGGTGATTATTTAGACTATGAAGTGAACGTAACCAGCTCAGGGATTTATACAATCGATTATCGGACTGCTGCTCAATTTGGCACGGGCGGTCTTGAGGTGCAATTGATAGATGCTGCGGGCAATATCAATGTAATTAGTTCCCCAACTTTTGCTTCTACAGGAGATTGGCAAAACTGGGAAACGACCACCGAAAATGTGCAGGTGCCAGTAGGTCGATACCTCCTGCGCGTGCTGATTACTCAATCTCCATTTAATATGAATTGGTTGGATTTTTCGTTGACAACGGCCACTAAAAATCCTTCTATTGATGCATTTTCGGAGGTGAAAATATTTCCAAATCCGAGCAATGGCCTGTTTAATGTTCAAGTAAAAATGAGCGAGAAACAGAATGTTCAAATGGAAATTTTCAATATCAATGGAGCAATTATTGATGCAAAATCATTTACTAAAATCACAGAAATAGAAGCGCTTGTTTCTTTAAACCGTTTTCCAGCGGGCTTCTATTTTTTAGTGCTTCGATTGGAGGATGGGACTTCGCATTCTAGTAAGTTGGTAAAACTTGGAGAATAGATTGTATAAAATATAGTTTAAAATTCAAAGGGAATTTGAGGGAGAAAATGGTTTTAAAACCATTTTTTCCCTCAAACCCTCTATCTCGCGCCGCCTACGGTGGCGCGCAGTGTGTTGTGAGGGGTAGATTCTGGTTGCAAACCAGAATCTACCCCTCAAACGACCTTTGTCAAAAACAATTACTTCATGGAAAAAATTATAGGTGTTTTATTTTTGAATTTGTTGCTATTCAGTTGCACAAATCAGCAAGAAATTAACACAGAAAAGCAGTTTGCTACGGTAGTAGAAAAAGCTACTTTTAAAGTCGATGGCAAAACGGTTCAGGTATTTAATACTGCTGAAAATACAGATTTAAGATTAACCCCTTCAACAGAAAAAAGATTTGAAAAGGCAGCACAACCTTTAGAAACAGAGGTCGCTATTTTTGTCAATCCAAACAAGTCTTTTCAAACCTTTTTTGGAATCGGAGGGGCGATTACGGATGCTTCTGCGGAAGTTTTTGCAGCCTTACCCAAAGACCAACAAGACGAATTTTTGAAAGCCTATTACAGTCAAGAGGAAGGAATAGGGTACTCGCTTCTTCGAACGCATATTCACAGTTGTGATTTTAGTAGAGGGAGCTATACGTATGTTTCAGATGAAGATAAAGCTTTGAAAACGTTTAGCATTGACCATGATAAGCAATTTCGAATTCCTTTGATAAAAAAAGCGATAGAAATGGCGGATGGTAAATTGCCTTTATATGTTAGTCCGTGGAGTCCGCCTGCCTTTATGAAAAGCAATAAAAATATGCTTAAAGGAGGAAAACTGTTGCCAGAATTTCGGGATGCATGGGCACTCTATTATGCTAAGTTCATCAAGGCTTATGAAAAGGAAAATATTCCGATTTGGGGCTTGACGATTCAAAATGAACCGATGGCCGTTCAACGATGGGAGTCGTGTATCTATACGGCAGAAGAAGAGCGAGATTTTCTAAAGAATCACCTTGGACCCGTCTTAGAAAGAGAAGGACTGGGCGACAAGAAAATAATCGTTTGGGACCACAATAGAGATTTAATAAATCATCGAGCCAACACTATTTTTGATGATCCAGAAGCGTCTAAATATGCTTGGGGAATTGGCTTTCACTGGTATGAGACTTGGACAGGAAGTGATCCAATGTTTACCAATTTGGGAAATATAAAAGAATCCTATCCATCAAAAAATCTTGTTTTTACAGAAGGCTGCAACGAAGGTTTTGATGCTGAAAAATATCAATATTGGCCGAATGCCGAACGATATGGACGCTCTATGATTAATGATTTTAATCAAGGAACAGTAGCTTGGACAGATTGGAATATTTTATTGGATGAAACAGGAGGTCCTAACCATGTGAAAAATTTGTGTTTTGCTCCAATTCACGGAGATACGCAAACTGGAAAACTGGTTTATACTCCGACCTATTACTACATCGGGCATTTCTCAAAATTCATCAGACCGAATGCCAAAAGAATTAGCACCGTTAGTAGTCGAAGCCATTTGCAAAGTACCTCTTTTTTGAATGAAAATGGCAAAATGGTAACGGTCGTCATGAATCCAACGGATGAAAAGATAAGTTATAAATTATACATTGGCGATAAAGCGGTGACGGAAGAAATTTTACCGCACGCTATGCAAACGTTGGTTTATTAATTGTATTTGGGTTAGAGAAATAGGTAAAAAATTACCTAAGTAACGATAAAATAATAAGTAGGTGACCTTAAATTGTAATTAAAAACTAGAGGGGACAGGCATTCTGTCAGTTGGAGATTGAAAGAAAATCTTTGATATTTCCTTCCTCCTTCTACCAAAAGAGTCGAGCGCAGTACTGCACTCGGCTCTTTTTTATTGCACTGTTACACCAGTCTGTAGACCGCAATATCAGAAAAAAGAGGGTTCAAGGACTTGTTATATTATTATCGTCGGACTACTTTAATTACCATGTGTTACTTAAGTTGTGATTAATGATTAGGAAAATTGTGACGAGAACTACAATTCAAGTCTCTTTTAAAAACGAAAAAACTCAAATGAAAAAAAGGGTAGTGTAACAAATGTGCACCACCATTTATTGAAAAAGTGATTTGTTACTGTGTAAACGAAGGTTTTTTAAGTTTGAGCAGCGAGAAAATCGTAAGGTTTTTGAGCTTCAAAAAACACAGTGCGCGTTGCCTGCGGCAACGCGGGAGGGGTATTAAGGGATAAACAAAAGCACCTAAACTGTAGAAGTGCACATTTGTGGCACCACCAAAAAAAGTACCGTGGTTAGTAAAGTGGATAATTCCGCAGGCAATCCGAATTGCCTATTTTTTTAAAAGTATTATAGTCACGACACCAAGCAGCTTAAAACATTGGGTTTTTAATTTTGCAGCATGGGGAAAACATCAATTAGACCGGCGTATTGATAGCGAACAACGGGCGTATTTGCACACCATAATTTTTAAAAGTAATACGACAGCGGGGCGGCGATTCGACAAGGTGTTGCTTTGGCTGATTTCTATCAGTATTGTGGTTGTTATGCTCGAAACCGTATCGGAATTTCAGAAAATCCATTGGTGGCTTTTCTTTATTTTAGAATGGTTGTTTACTATTATTTTCACCGTCGAATATGTGCTTCGATTGTATAGTTCTAAAAAACCATTGACCTATGCGACTTCCTTTTTTGGTATCGTAGATTTGTTGGACATTATACCTTCCTATTTGGGTATCTTTTTTATTGCTGCCCAGAATCTAATAATTGTCCGAGCCTTGCGGTTGTTGCGGGTGTTTCGGATTTTTAAAATGGGACATTTTGTAAGTGAGGGCGAAGTTATTCTAAGTGCGCTCCGAGCCAGCCGAACTAAAATTTCTGTTTTTGTCACCTTCGTAATTTTAATGGCCATGATAATTGGGTCATTGCTCTAGCTTGTAGAAGGTAATGTAAATCCCAATCTAAATAACATTCCCAAAGGTATTTATTGGGCGACATCACGCCAATTACACCGTTTGGAAAATTCTTAGCAACTATCGTAATGATAATGGGATATATGGGGTAATTGCTGTTCCAACGGGTATTGTAACAGCTGAAATTAGCGGTCGAGTGATGAATTTGAAGGAGGTTATCTTTACAGAATGTGCTCCTTGTGGGCAAGCAGAACACCATACCAGAGCTACTTTCTGTCATAACTGCGGAAGGAAACTATAAAATAGGACATTTTAAGAAACCAGCAAGACATTTTAAATGATTTTATAAGTCCATTCTTATTAAAGTGAGATGTGTTAATAAATAAGGACTCAAAAGAATTATCGACTATTTAAGGTCACCTACTTACGCTTTTTTAGCAATATTTTTTCAAAAATAAGTGACCAATTTTCATTCCTCGGTCTATATGTCAATCTCATCCAATTTGAGACCATTTCAAGTAACGAATAGTAATTAATTCGGTGATTTTATAGACATCTTTTTCCGCTATTTTAAAGAAAAACTATCGAAAAAATCTTGTCTAAAAATTTCACCAAATTAATTGCGACGCCTTACTTAATAATCATATTCTTTAACAATTCAATCTTAAAATTATGAAGACCAAAGCAGAAAAAATAGCAGAAGCACGTAAGCATTCAGAAGCAGAAAAAGCGAAAAAGAAAGCGGTGAGAGATGGTAAATCCAATACAACGGAAACGGGTAAAATGGGTAAAAAAGGGAAGTCTTTAATACCACAATCAAAAGGTAAGAACTAACTATTAGGAACTTGAAACTAATAGACTAAGACGCTTAAATCTGGTGCAAAAACAAAACCATTTTTCTCCCTCAAACCTCTCTTCCTCGCCGCCGAAGGCGGCGGGCTGGGTGTTTTTGATGGGCAGAATCGGGATTAACGCCCAATTCTACTCATCAAACTCCCCATTGAATAGAGCATTATATCACCTACTTATTCTTTAAATAACAAAAAATGACCGTTAACTTTTATGACTTGTTAATCAAAAATACCCCAATGCTAAGAAGTAGAGCCATCATTTTTACCCAAAATAAATTTGATGCTGATGATTTGTTTCAAGAAACCTCGGAAAAAATAATAAAGAACGCAGGGCGATTTACTTTAGGGACCAACTTTATGGCTTGGGCACAGACCATCATGCGCAACATATTTATCAATGGTTACCGAATCAAAAAGCGTCAAAGAGAATTGACAGCAGGCAGTAACAAATCAATATTTCCCGGCTCTAATTATACGGTAGTGAATGAGGGAGAGAACAATATCAACGTTCAATGTATTCAAACTGCCATTAACCAGTTGAATAAAAAGGTTCAAATTCCTTTTTTACTGCGGCTTGAAGGCTATAGTTATGAAGAAATTGCGGAGCAAATGCACCTGCCGATGGGAACAATTAAAAGCAGAATTCATTTTGCTCGGAAACAATTGAAAATCGTTTTAGCGGAATATAACAGCAATTAATCATTTAAACTTATTCTGTTGAAAAAACAATTATGAAATGAAAAAAATATGCTCCTTTTTAGTAGTATTCGTCACGACGGTTTGTTTTTTTGCTTGTCAAAATGATACGCCTATTTCAGAAGATAACGAGAAATCAGACAGCCTAATAAATTTTGTCGAGGACATGGAGACTTTGGACGACACTACTGATATTGGACAATACGGTTTAGATGATGCCTTATTATCACTGCAAGAAGGCGACAAAACTTCCGCCGTTAAGTACCTACTACATGATGATGGACGAATTAGAAGTAGAATTGGAAGCTGAAAACCTGAACCCACAAGCAAAAAAACAACTCAAAACTACCAGCGAAGCGTTTCAAACGCTCGCTGACCAAATTGAAAGGAAGGACATTAGTGACTTTGCTATTATTGAAGAATCCTTCACAACGGCTGAGATGAGAATGGCAGAAAGCTATTTGCATTTGACAAAAGTATACATCGTCAGTAAACCAGAATCTGCCAGAAGTTACTTGGAAGCAGCCATTGAAAAAATGAACAGTGCAAACAAACGGGTAAAAAAAGCAGCACAACTGAATATCAAAAAAATTAGTGAGAATAGTCAGTTATTGCTAGAGAAAACCGGAATAAAAGTGGTAGAATTTAGCAAAGCAATTAACAATCAAATGAAAAAGATGGATGCTTGGATGAAAGAACATTCTACTAAGATTAGTCGTGATAAAACCACCGTAGAACTCATCTAAAAAGGTAAGGAATGTCCATTTTATTCTTTCTTCATTCCTTCAACGCAGAAATCCTATTTTTAAAAAAAATCTTCCGAAAGAATAGTGACCCTTTTTAAAAATACGGTCTATATCTCATTCAAAGTGAAACGCATTCGATTATTTGTGTCTAGGTACTTACTTGTCCTTTTTCCTTCTAAAACCCTTAAAAAATAAGTCCGTAACGGGGCTGTGCACTTATTTTTTAAACTTTTTACAAGAAAAAATTACGGCGCATTATGACTCAATTTATTAAATTCGTTTCACAAACAGTTTTTGAATACAAATAATTTTAAAAAAAAAACAGATGACTAAATTAAAAATTTCCGTTTTCACTACCTTAATTTGCTTGTTGGCATTTATCTTAATCGGTTGCCCTGAGAGCAAAGAGGCACAGCAAGACGCTGAAAAATCAGAAGAGGTGAATTTTGAAGATGTAGAAGAAGACGCGTCGGAAGAGGGCGCAATGGAATTTGAGGACGTAGATGACGAACAATTGATAGAGTCAGATACCTTAAACCAAGAAGAAGAAGAAGAAGAGGGCATTGAAGATGATATGTAATCTCTTTTACTAGTCCAATTTTTTAAATAAAAAATTATGAATATTAGGGATTGTGTAAAATCCTCTTCCAATAAAGTCTCTGCGGAATCCTACGGCTTATCTCTTCATGTAAAAGATAAAAGAAAAACGTTAATTGACCGCTTGGAGTATTTTGAAGATATCATGAATATGGAAGTCGGCGATACGGGATTATCCCGAGCCAAATCCATCGAGCGAGAGTTCAATTTGCGTCAAGTATTTATTAAATACGAAGGAGACAACCCAACGGGAACGCAAAAAGACCGCATCGCTTTTGCGCAAGTACAGGATGCACTACAAAAAGAAATAAACACCATCGCTTTGGCAACCTGTGGCAACTATGGAGTGGCAGTCTCTTTAGCGGCGGATTTGGCTGGACTTCATTGTAAAGTCTACATTCCAGCGGGCTATCATACCGAACGGATTGCAGAAATGGAATCTTTGAATGCGACCATCATTCGGTTGCCCGGAAGCTACGAAGAAGTGGTTACTAAAAGTAGTAAATTGGCAAAAGAAAATGGTTGGTACGATGCCAATCCTGGAGGAGTCAACACGCCGTTGCAGATTAAAGCGTATGCCCAAATTGCTACGGAAATTTTTGATAGCTTAGGTGATGCACCCAAGTATTGCGCTGCACCAGTATCCAACGGGACGCTGTTTGCAGGAATTTATCGCGGCTTTGTGAATCTACATAAACGAGGCAAAACTTCGCGGGTTCCTAAAATGATTGCTGCATCCTCTACACATAAAAATCCGATTATTGAGTCCTTTATTCTTGGTTTAGACCATTGCAAAGACCTCAATCCTGATAAAATCAAGGAAACCAAATACAACGAACCCCTAATCAATTGGCATAGCTTTGATGGCGAAGAAGCCCTTTATGCTTTGCAAACATCAGACGGTGCGGCTCACCACATCAGTGACAAACAAATGCTTGACATGGCAGCTTTCTTAAATAAAAAAGAAGGCTTGCGCATTTTGCCTGCTTCGACAGCGGGTTTGGTTGGGTTGTTGAGAATGCACGAAAATAATCCTTTGGAAGCAGACCGTTTTGTCACCGTTTTGACCGCAAAATTGTAGGGTATTTCTTGTGGAATCCCTAAGGAACGTGTAAAGAATAACTACCTATCTAAAAAAAGGGAATTTGAGGAGTGAAAATGGTTTTGTAAAAACCGTTTTCACTCCTCAATAACCTCACTCGCCTCGCTTTCGGCGAGGCGTACTATGTTTTATGAAGCTCGAAAATCTTAGGATTTTCTCACTTTTCAAATTAAGTAGGTAGTTATTTAAGGGTTGTTGCAGTAGTAGGGAACTCTACTTAACTATTTTTTCAATCGAAAATCTAACATTTTTTATAAAATGAAAAGGAAAAAAATTGCAGGTAGTGCCTTAGTTTACTGCCAAAATGCTTTTAATACTCCCGAAGGAAAAACCGCACACGGCTTGGTGCGCTTTACGGAACGCTACAAAGTTGTCGGCATTATTGACAACACTTATACCGATCAAGATGCTGGAAAAGTCTTGGACAATCGACCCAATGGAATTCCAATTTTTGCAGACTTTACGACGGCGATAGAGGCTTTAGAAGAACGGGAAATTAAGGTCAATAATTTCGTCATCGGTTTAGCTCCAGATGGTGGACGTCTGCCAAAAGATGCCAAAGAAGAAATTAGAAAAGCATTGGAAATGGGCTTAGACGTCGCTTCTGGATTGCACGATTTTTTGACGAATGACAAATCTTTGGTCAAATTGGCGAAAAAAAATGAATGTACGATTAAAGATGTCCGCAAAACACCAGACCGCGACCAACTACACTTTTTTACAGGTGAAATTGAAAACGTCAACTGTCTGAAATTGGCAGTACTCGGAACAGATTCTGCCGTTGGAAAACGAACCACTGCATGGATGATTGTGCATGCTTTTAGAAATGCGGGACGCAAAGCTGAAATGATTGGCACGGGGCAAACCGCTTGGATGCAAGGTGCTAAATATTCCATGATTATGGACAGTTGCATCAACGACTTTGTCTCTGGAGAAATCGAACACGCAATCGTTAGTACTTGGAACGATGAAGAACCTGATGTCATCGTCATAGAAGGGCAGGGGAGTCTTATGAATCCAGCCTATCCTGGTGGGTTTGAAATCTTGGCTGCAGGTCGTCCCGACTACGTTATCTTGCAACATGCGCCAAAGCGACTCGAATACGATGGTTTTCCAGGTTATAAATTACATTCCTTGGAGGAACAAATCAGGGCAATTCAAGTCATTTCTGGAAAAGAAGTGATTGCCATTACGCTCAACCACGAGGAAATGAAAGCCGAAGAAATTCCAGCTGCTTGCGCAAAAATCACCAAAGAAATTGGCTTGCCTTGCTTCGATGTTTTGGAACATGGAGCAGAGGCGTTGGTTAAAATCCTACAATCAAAAATTAAATGACCATTACCCAAATTTCCTTTGAACGACTGGACTTAAAACTCTCTAAACCTTATACCATTGCGTATGAAGTAGTGGAATTTGCGACTAACTTCATCTTAAAAGTGGAAACTACATCTGGGATAGTCGGCTACGGCTGTGCTGCCCCAGATGTGCCCGTTACTGGAGAAACCCCAGAGATGGTAAAGGATGCAATTAAAGACATTGTTATTCCTTACTTACGAAAGAAAAATCCTTTTACTTACGCTCGAATTATTGCAGAACTTAAACCCTTATTGGCAGGGAAGTCTTCGACTTTGGCAATGGTGGATATGGCATTATTTGATTTGATGTCAAAAAAAGCGGATGTTCCCTTATATCAATTTTTAGGCGGTTACCAACATCGCATTGAAACCAGCATCACTATTGGCATTTGTTCTTTAAAAGAAACCTTGCAAGAGGCGGAGATTTTCACCAACCAGGGATTCAGAATTCTAAAAATCAAAGGAGGCTTGGACGTAGAAGCAGATATTGAAAGAATGTTGGAATTAAAAACTCGATTTCCAAAGACCATTCTTCGTTTTGATGGAAATCAAGGATATTCAGTCGCAGAAGCGATTCATTTTTTCGAACAAACTAAAAAGGCTAAAATCCAAATTTTCGAACAACCTGTAAAAGTTGGTGAAGACGTAAAGCTAGGAGAAGTAACCAATTGTACCTCCATTCCAGTCATGGCGGATGAAAGCTTAAAGACATTAGAAGATAGTTTCCGATTGGTGCGCAACAAACGAGTCGATATGATTAATATCAAGTTGATGAAAGTCGGTGGCATCCTCGAAGGTCGGCACATCAATTCCGTTGCCAAATCCTCCAAAATCGAAGCGATGATTGGTTGCATTGACGAATGCGCGTTGGGTATTGCCGCAGGATTGCATTTTGCTTTGAGCCGTCCCAATATTCAGTTTGCGGATTTAGATGGGCATTTGGATTTTGAAAATGACCCGTTCAGTGGATTGTTTCATTTGAAAAATGGGTGGTTGAGTCCGACAAATACAGCAGGACTTGGAGCTGTATAGTTTGTTGTATTCATTATATTAAGTACTCGGACTTACTCGTTCTTGATTAATTAGTGTTTATTTTTCTTGAAAAGAAGAACTTAGGAACACGAATTAGAGTGACAAAGTAGTACAAAGAAGTATCTTTTTCATTTTTTTCGAAAAAAGAGGTGACCAATTAGATAAATAAGGTCTTTATTGTGCTTTCAATGCGGAATAAGTCTAGAATATCAATTCACCAAGAGGTACTGAAAGAATAATCGGTCATTTAAAGAGTGACAATTAAACCGCCAAAGTCACTCTTTTCTAAGGCCCTATATTTTAATAATTTAGAAAAAAGAATGAAGAAAACTAAGCTAACAATTGGTCGAAGAGATAAGGCTAATTTTCCAGAACTGAATTTACAAGATATTGATATTAAAATAGATACAGGGGCTTACACTTCTGCGATTCATTGTCATCAAATTGGTCAGAAAATAATTAATGGTAAACAACATGTCGTTTTTACACTACTTGACCCTTCTCATCCTCAATACGATAACAAAGAATATTCTACTAAGAATTTCACTGAAAAAAGAGTGAAAAATTCATTTGGCGGCTCAGAAAAACGTTTTGTTGTAAAGACGAATATCCTTCTTTTTGGTCAAGAATTTAAAATTAGATTATCGTTAAGCGAACGTGGCGAAATGAGGTTTCCAATTCTAATTGGCAGAAAATTTTTAGTTGGGAAATTTATTGTTGACCCTGCCAAATGTGATTTATCTTTTGAAAATGAAGTCCATTCCGAAAAGTCTATATGAAAACTGAAAACTCAACAGTTTTTAAGTAACATGTCGTGATTAATCAGGTAAAATCTTGTCTAAAAATTACCTAATTAATTAGTACGTGTTACTTAAGAATAGGCAGTTTTTATAAAAATGACCAAATTAAAAAGAATCAGCCTTATGAAATCTAATTCTTTTAAAACCGTTTAGGAACGCGAAATAAATAACTTTATATTTTTGAGAGAATATCTAAGTACGTGACATTATTTATTGGGGTAAAATTTGAAAGCAAGATTTTTTCGATAGTTTTCTTTTAAAAATCGTTGCATGGTCTACATCACGGAACTATTTTTAAGAGGAAAATAG
>JBLHWU010000077.1:0-25953 GCA_047629355.1 Saprospiraceae bacterium
CGCACTCAATTCTTGGTAACGTTGCCCCAATTCGCCGCTGAATATGGCGCTGAAGTACTTTACCTGCCAGCTCATCAAAAATTTAAGTGGATAAATGTAGAATAGGACGAAGAACATTAGACATATTTTCAGTTTAATGGTTGTTATATCTTCTAATCCGTAGCGCAGATTAAAAATACTGAGCGCACGCCAAATCCAATAGATAAATAAAATACAAAAAGCGAAAGGCAAAAGGTCATATACAAAACCAACAAGCTCTTCAAAGTTAGCAGGAACACTGCTAGAAATTAACAAGACAGCGACTGCCAAAGCAAATATTCAATCGGTCAAACCATCCATTTGTGTACCGCCATATCCTCGGAGTCGGAAGTGGTCAATAATAGGTGATTTGGTCAATATTTTCTTCTTTCATGGCGTGGTTTCAAATAGTTCAATGCTTAAGTTCTGGTCTTTCTCCCCAACTGAGAAAATGCGCGGTAAATTATCTCTAAATCTTGCCAAATCGAGTAATCTTTTGCATAAAAAAAGTCTAATAGCCGGGCAGTTTCTGCATCAATTTCAAGCGCCCCTACTCCATCTTTTGGCAACAAAATTCCTGTCTTTATTTTTGGTAAAACCCGCTGATTGTTTTCACCATCCGCATAGCCGACGAATGTCTTTTTTCCAATAAAAATTTGTACCATATTTTTAAAAAAGCCACCTTTATTATGCATTAGCAAAAACAATATAGGCGAGCTAATCAATAAGATTAAACCTATCATAAAATCAAAAACGCGCTTATTCCTTTTAGCTATCGTAGTTGCAATAGCATACTGAATATCAATGGTATAGAGCGTTCCTGCCGTATTTTTCGAGCTACTACCGACGATGCTGTTACTATTTTCAGAGACGATTTTGTATTCGATTTTATTACCCAACTTGACCATCCATGCCATGATTTCGGTATTGGTTAAGTCCGCTGCACAAAAAATAACTTCCTCAATTTTATAAATGGAAACCAGCTTTTCCAACTCCTTAATCTCTCCTAAGAACTGCGTTTTATCTGCTCCTTTTTTTGGTGAAATGAAACCCATAAAATTGCTCGCGACGTGGGCTTTATTTAATAAATTTAAGACACGCTCGCCCTCTGCCTTTCCACCAATAATAGTTAAATTTTGAGCAGGTGATTTACCGACATTTAAGTTGCCATATTGGTAGAAATGTACCAAGGTTCGCCACATCGACAAGGCGAAAATCCCCCAAACCGTTCCAAATAAAATAATCGCTCGCGACGGACGTAAATCCAATGGTAAAAAGCCATAAACCGCCGCAATCAGTACCGTCCCAATCAACATACCCCGCGTCACTCGACGGATATTGGAACTGTCATCATAACCGCCACTAAAAAAAATCGAACTCACCCAAACTAGCAAATAGAGCGGTACATTGAAGTAGTAAAAACTGTCAGAATAATAGTCATAATTACCATAATAATTGGTTGCCCAGATATCCTTTATCGCCGCCAGACCACTTATCAATAAAGCAGCATCAATGACAGGAAACCACGCTTTTTTTAAGAAATTAGCCACCAATGTCAAAAATGCCCGAAAATAAATTGCCATTTGCAGCATCAAAATAAAGCCCGCTGCCTTCTGACCCACAAAGTGTTTTTTGGCAAAAATAATCATGGCATTGTAGAAGACTTTTACGTAATTCAGGCTACCCTTTTTCGTACTTTCTCCTTTATAATGGATGATTTGTGTATCTGAAAAGTAATAGTTTTTATAGCCACCTTTGATGATTCGATACGATAAATCAATGTCTTCTCCATACATAAAAAACGTCTCATCCAGCAGTCCAATTTCGTCCAAAACCGACTTTCGCATTAACATAAACGCCCCCGCCAACACATCCACTTCATGGTTGCCATCTTCGGATAAATACCCCAAATGGTAATAGTTAAATCGCTTCGATTTCGGAAAAAATCGCGACAAGCCAAAGGTCTTACAAAACGCTACCCACGGCGACGGAAATCCCCGCTTACTTTCTGGTAAAAAGTTGCCGCTTCCGTCAATCATTTTTGCACCCAAGCCTCCTGCATTAGGGTGCGTGTCCATGAAATCACAGCACTTTTTGAACGTCTCCTCCTCCACCACCGTATCAGGATTCAGCAGCAAAACATACTCTCCTTTCGACAATTTTATTGCCTGATTGTTTGCCGTCGAAAAACCTGGATTGTGCTTGTTCGCAATCAGTTGTACTTCTGGAAATTTTTCGCGCACCATTTCAACGGAATCATCTTTCGAATTGTTGTCCACCACGAATACTTCTGCTGACAGACCCTCCGTAGCCCGACGGACGGACAACAGGGCTTGTTCGAGAAAATATCGAACGTTATAATTGACGATGATGATGGATAGTTTCATTGGCTGAAAATTCCAGATTTATTGATTTTGAAAACGCATTTATTGCATGTCACGCAATAATACACCATTTTTACAGTTTCCTAAAAAAATGATGCAATGAAAAAATATTTCTTCGTTTTTCTGACTATCTTGATTGCAGTTGTCTCCACCTACCTCCTCCCAAAATCCAAAAGAAGAAGCGCCCTCCAACCTCTCGGTAAGATTCCTTCCGACCTCCCTAAATTATTTAAAAAAAAATTGAAACTTGATGAATGACGCTAAAGGAACAGTTAAAAATTTGGATAAGGAGAAGAAAGAATTGTGTACAAAATGTCAATTACAAATTTATCGAAAATTAAGAAAATCACCCGTCGATATGTAGACTTTTCACTTTCAAACCTTTCATTGTAAAATGACACCAATGTTGAATTTCATTATTGGCAAAAAAGGAAATCTCCCATTCAAAAGCTGCTTGTTCGCAAGAAGGAATAAGCAAATGTTTTAAAATAAATTCCGTTATATTTTCTAATATCCCCATTATTGCATCAAGGTTTACACTCTGCTCCATACCTCAAAATTTCACTCGACAACAACTTCCCCTTCTTCAATTTCAACTTATACAAACGGTCATATTCCCACGCTTCTACAATCGGTTCCCCCGGGTCACCACCGAATATTTTTGCCAATTCAGGCGTAGTATTGCTATGCCCAACGATAAGGATGACTCCTTTATTTTTACGCACCTGTCCGGCTATTTCTTCCAATTTTTTGTGCCGATAAGAACCCACGCCACGATTGGCTTGTCTTGCGGTAGGTGCTGCGGTTTGCTGCGTACGGCGGTAATCCGTACTGAATATTTCTGTCACATTTTTTTTCTTAAAAAATGCAGCCAAATCTTCTGCCCGCTGCTTTCCTGCTTCCGTCAAAACTGGATTCTTACCCGTCTCTTTTTCCGCATGGCGGACTAAATAAATGACGGTCAATTCACCATTTCTTTCGGCTCTTTCCGCTTTCTTTTCTGGACTACTGCAAGCCATAAACATAAAACACAAGGAGAAAATTAGATATTTCATAGATTTTTTTTTGAAAAAAACTAAGTTTTTTGATGAAAATTGTGGCTAAAAGTAGTGCGCGCTACCTGCGGCAGCGCGGGTAAGGTCTTGAGAGAGAAGAATGGTTTTTGTAAGACCATTTTTCTCCCTCAAACTCCCCAAAAGCAAGCTTTAAATTATAATGACAGTCAATTAAGCAACTACTTTTTCAAATTCGCCGTCCCTGTTCTTACATAAAACAACTCTTCTGCTACTTTGAAGTCTGACTTATTAAAATTTTCTAAAATAATTTCTCCAACGGTATTGGTCGTTGGTGAAATCATCGTCCAAGCTCCCTCTTTTCCAACCATAATTGGCATATTAAAAGCAGCAACATCGGCTTCCCAACGGTAGCGAACGCCCAAATTATTGCCGTCTTGTTTTAAGTCATAAATTAATTTTGGAATGCCTGGATATTCCAAATATTGCTCAAAAAATGGCTTGTAATCTTTTGAAGTGGACTCATTTATATAGCCAATAATGTCCTCGGTTGTTATATTCGATAGCTTAAATTCTTGATACAACCCTTTCAAAATTTTAAACCATTTTTCATCATCATTTAAGGTATTCCGTAAGGTATGCAACATCCACGCGCCCTTGTAATAGTGATCACTTCCCGACCAATTGTCCCAATTCACATCCAATGGACCAAGTAGCGGTTCCCGATTAGAAATATAGCCTTTTTGCGTGCCTAAATACCGAATCGCATCCGCTTTACTCCTAAAATCTTCGACAAATAACGCTTCCATATAGGTCGTGAAAGACTCATGAATCCACATCTCCGCGTGGTCGTTTGCACTCACGCTATTGCCCCACCATTCGTGCCCCAATTCGTGAACGATGATGTAATCCCAATTCATATCTCGTGGAATCATACCGCCCAAATAGCCACGCATATATTTATTACCATACGCAATTGCGCCTTGGTGTTCCATACCCAAATATGGCGTCTCCACGAATGCCAAACCATCATTCCAAAATGGATATTTTCCAAAAAATCGCTCATTGGCTTTCAACACATCTTTGACCTGTGCAAACTGAACTTTTGCCTTTTCTAAATTATACGGCATTACGTAAAAATCCATTTGCAAAACTGCTCCATCTTGCGCGGTGTAAGTGTCTGAAAAATTAACATATTTCCCGATATTCACCGTTACATTATAGTTGTTAATTGGATAAGAAACGAACCAATGGAACTCTGAAAATCCATTTTTATATTGCTTCGTACTGCGTAAATTCCCATTAGCCACACACATCAATCCAGTCGGTACTGCCACCCGAATCGACATCGAATCTGGCTCATCTGACAAGTGGTCTTTATTGGGCCACCACAGACTCGCACCGTCTCCTTCACAAGCAACACCTACCCACGGGTCACCGTTTTCATCCTTATTCCAAACAAAACCACCATCCCAAGGCGCATTTTTTGCACCAATTGGAAAGCCTTCATAGAAGACTCGAATTGAACCACTTGTCCCTGCTTGCTGTGTTTCTGGAAAATAAATAAAAACCGCATCATTCACCCTTTTGGTCGACAATAATTTAGAATAATTAAACACTTTATCCAGTGTCATATTTTCAAATAAATCTATCTGCAAGACTTCAAAATCTTCCATCACATCGTAATGAATATCCACAAATCCCTTTAAAAATCGATTGTCCACATCAATCGCCACATTAAGGTCATAGAAGGTCACATCATAGCAAGTCCGTTCGGCGCGCAACTGTCCACGTAAAGTATCGGCTTTGGTAAAAACCTTATCTTTATAAAAATCTTTTTGTCCAAAAACGGTTACTGTGAATAGTAGCGTGAGAAATAAAATCGACATTTTTTTCATAGTAGAAGGAATTTATGGATTAATTGCTACCCTGTTTTATTGTTACATTACTAAACAGAAAGGTAGGAGGATTATTTAAAAAACACCTCAACAATTTCCTCCAAATTAGTTCTTTTGAGTAAAGATAGTTGAAAAATTATTTTTCAATATTGTTTGCTACTGCAATTTATTGAAATTGACTGACTTAAGTAACGCGTACTAAACAATGCGCACCACTTGCAGCCCCACGAGTGGAAGATTTGAGGGATAAAAAAGATTTTTGCAAATCTTTTTTATCCCTCAAAGTCCCTTTTTTTCAAACTAAAATTTCAACTGTTTTTTAATTACATAATCAAGCCAACGGTCAGGTAACAACCGCGCAATACGCATCGGCCATGGATTGGCTGTTATAATATAGTGTGTGCGTTTTTTTCGATTTTCAAAGATGCCACTGATTAGTTTGGCAACGCTTTCTGGGGTGATTGCTTTCTCTTCTGCTTTGACAATCATTTTGGCAGAACGTTCCATAATTGCCTCGTAATCAGTGCCTTTAAAATTATTTTTCTGGCTATCGGCTTTCGCCCAAATTGATGTTTTCACTGGGCCAGGTAAAATACTAACCACATCAATTCCGTAAGGCAGCAATTCCATTCGTAAACCATCCGTAATGACTTCGACGGCTTTTTTAGAAACACAATACGGCACTAAAAATGGTGTGGTAAATATACCAGAAACAGAGCTAATATTTACAATTTTCCCTGGTTTAAAAATTTGTGGATGTTGCGCACCCAAAAGCGGTAAAAATGCTTTAGTGACCCGCAATAATCCATAAACATTCACATCCATCTGTCGTTTAAACTCACTTAATTCAAGCTCTTTTATGGGGCCATAAACAACAATTCCTGCATTGTTGACCAAACCTGCCAAGCCATTTTTACCTACAACTTTTGCTATTGCTACAACTGCATCTTGCACCCCTTTTTCATCGCAAACATCAAAAATTAATGCTTGAAAATTATTCCCGAATGCTTGTTGCAAACGCGCGGCATCCGATTCTTTTCGGACACTACCAAAAACGAAATGCCCTTGTTTTATTAATGTTTGACAAGTGGCATAACCGATTCCAGAAGATGCACCCGTGATTAGATAATATTTCATGCGTTAGGATTGGCGCGTTGTTTTTCAACAAAACGGTATAAAAAATAACAGAAACTGACGAATAGCAAAAAAGTCGCATTGCTGCTGCCCAAAACAGGACCCGTTGTTTCTCCATTTAAATAAAATGAGCCCCATTTGAACGCAAAATTACTGCCCCACCCTTTTTGGAAAAGTTGGTAACAGAAGCTGATTAAATTAGCGAGTAGAAATGTTGTAATGGCTGCCCCAAAAGCTTTCAGCATTTTGGGGAAAATATTCGTTGTTTTGGATTCCATAGATTTTTGCTTTCGATTTTATTTTTTAATGCCGTCAATCTGCACTTTATTTTAAAAATGGAAAATTAGTGAAAAAAATTCAATAACTTAAACCATTATGCTTGTTCTTTTTCACTCTAAAAAACATAAAAAGGTAAGTCCGCATCAAAAGATATACACTGATTTTTTAAAAATCTTAGCGCAAAAAATAACGGCGCATTCTGGTCTAGCTTATCAAATTCCTTTCACTTAGGAACGCGAAAAAAATAACTATAGATTCTTGACAGGATATTTTGTTCTCATTTTTTACTTTAAAAATGCTCATTATATCAACATAAATAGCACTTTTAAAGCAAAAACTAGGAACGAAAACGCGCGCTCAAAAAAGTAACTTTATTTAATTCGCGTTCCTAAGTAGTTTTCTTTTTCCAAAATTAGTTCTAAATTTGATTTTTATTGAAAAAAATTTGATGCAGCAGCAACTTTAGTCGTCAAACTGCTTCTAACGACAAGAGCTTGGCGACTAAAATCGCCGCTATTAAGTAACGATACAACAACAACTACGAATGAACATTGATGTAGCCAACGCAGTTCAGGAACTTTTATACGAAAATCAGTCGGTCGTCATCCCCGGTTTTGGTGGATTTACGAGTACTTACAAGTCGGCGGCAGTTGATTTTGTCCAAGGTGCAGTTGCGCCTCCAGCCAAAAACATTACTTTCAATCCTAATTTGAAAATCAATGATGGCGTGATGGTTGCTTTTTTACAAAAAAAACACGCTATCTCCGTTGAAGAAGCACAAGCGGCGATTACGCAATATGTGGACGGTATCAATGCGACGTTAGCGAAAAAGGAAATTGTGGAAATTCCGCGCGTTGGACGGCTGTATTTAGATTATGAAAATAAGATGAAATTTTTGCCCGAAGGTACGAATTTCAGTCCTGAATCATTTGGTTTGCCAACCGTCAAATTTTACCCCGTTTTGCGCAAAAAAACGGAAATTGCTACGGAAAAAGTAGCAACCGGTACCGTCGCGGCGAGTGCTGTTGCTGCAAAAGCTGCTAGCACTGCACCTCCTTATAAAACACTACCGAAAAAGACCAGTAAACTCCCAGAAAATTGGTGGCTATGGCTCATTTTATTAATTGCCATTCCGTTTTTAATGTATAGCTTTTACTCCCTTTGGACAGATGACAACCAGCCCGAACCTGTCGAACATCTTGATAACAATCGCGTCAATACCAGCCCTTCCGACGGCGAAGATGGATTGGATGACGAGGAGGATATTGCAGATTTTGAAATGGATGAGGAAGACGGTATCAACTACCAAGAGGACTTAGAAAATGCGACTATTTCTGATGAAGAACCTGCCGAGGAATTGGAAGAGGATATTGATGAAAATATTGACACCGAAATTCCGGTGATTCCTCCGTCTGCCAAGAAGGCATTTGTCGTGGTTCATAGCTTTGGGTCGAAGCGAAATGCCGAAAGATTTTCTAAAAAACTGATTGACTCGGGCTATAATTCGGGATCAGAAAAAGATGACGGATTGTATCGAGTCGGCGTTAATTTTGTGTATGAAACGAAGTCAGAATTGAACGATTTGGTATCGGAACTAGGTCGGAAATTCAAGTCGAATCCGAAGGTTTGGGATGGTGGTGTTGGGAAGAAAAATTAATATTAGGAAGTAGTAAAATAAGAACCTAAGTACTTAAAACTTGTTTTATCGGATAGTAAGTAACGCGTAAAGTAAGTCTCGTTGCATTTTTCCATGGGGATTTTAAGGGATAAGAGCGGTTTGTACAAACCGTTCTTATCCCTTAAAAAGCACACCCGCATTGCCACAGGCAATGCGCACTGTATGTTTTGAAGTTCGAAAACCTTACAATTTTCTCGCTTCTCCTATTTAAAACAAAATTACTTTACAGTATAGTAAGTAACACGTACTAATTAATCAGGTAATTTTCAAACATCTTTTTCCGCTATTTTCCTTTAAAAAACTATCGAAAAAATCTTGTCTAAAAATTTTACCTGATTAATTACCACGCGTTACTTAATAGTTATTCAAGTTAATACTGTCGGATGATTTGGCGATTTTTGTACTTCGTTAAAAATACTCGCCATAGCAAAGGCTATGTCTGCGTTTTTTGCCTTGTACAAATTCAAAACTCATCCAAATGCTATCCGACACCATTAACTTGAGTAGCTACTTAGGAATCATTCCGCATTTTAACTTATCAAAATGCGGAACAACTAAATTCAAACTTTTGTTGAAATTCTGCCGTGTTCCTGCGGGATTCAAAAAGGGGGAAGAAATTTTTTGAAAAAACTTCTTCCCCCTTTTTGAATCCACTCCCGGCAGCTTAGATTTTATGTAAAAATTAAATTTTTCCACCGCGAGATACACCAATCATTTATGGATAAACGCTAAATAAAAAATCTGGGATGATTCCTATTTATTTCCAACTATAGATTCGGATTTCGATACAAAACCACCTCAATCGGCCATTGTTTAAAAACCTTTACCACTTGCCAATCTTCCTCCAACGCACGCAATTCTTCATCTGTAAAATCGTTCATCACCGTTGCGTAAAAAATGTATTTGTTTTGAGCAAAATCTTTATCTGCCAGCCCTTCTTTTTGATTAGATAAATCATAAAAATCCAATGCGCCTTTATTCGGAAATTCCGTTCCAATTACTGACAAAGGAATCCCTTCTTTTTTAATAAAACCATGCATTTCATCCCGCAATTCATAATACGGCAAATGCGCCAATGTACCATCCCAACCTTGCGCAATATGCTTAGGATAAATCCAAAATGTGCCAGAAAATAACGCAATTAAAATAGCAAATAACCAACCTTTTTTCACTTGGTTTTTAAAATCAGCATGAACGATAAAATAAGCGACTAACAAATGCAATAACAAAAATGCAGGTAGTAAATATCGGTTGTTAATGGCAATAGAAAAGAAGATAAAAATTGGTGCAAAAATCAGAAAAAATGAGCCGAAGCTAATTAGTAAAAACTGCTGTTTCTCTGGTAAAATTAGCGTTTTTCGAACCGTTTTAACTAAAAAAAACAGAAGTAACAAAGAACAAATTATCCGTCCATTGTCTAAAAATCGCCACCCGATTAAGCCGATATTTCGAGCAATATTATACGCATCATTGGGCTGACGGTGGACTATCCATTCTGGATTTGGGGAAGAAATTAACCAGCCTGCAACTTGATAATGATAACTTAAATACGCCAACAAACAAACGCCAACTGGTAAAGAAATAAGCAGTGATTTTTGAATTGAATTTAAAATATTATTGCCCAAAGAAACACCCAATTTTTGCTTTTTCGCCATTTTCCAAAATAGAAAAACAAAACCAACGACCCCTAATAATAGTACGCCTCGAATGCTTACAAAAGGCAGTAAAAATGTTCCTAAAATAAGCTGTCCATACTTGTTTTCAAAAATTGCATTAAGGCATAATAAAAAGCCAAAAAGCATTACAATATCGGGTGAAATTAAGATACTTTGTGCCAAAAAAGTCGTGTCGGCTAAGGCGATTAAAAATACCAACCAACGGTTATTTTCAGGAAAAATGTTTTTAACTAGCCGATAGATTTGAAAAATAATACCCAAGACAAACGGTAGCATCAAAAAATGACTAACTGCCAAATTTCGACCAAAAATTGTCCAGCCCATACCTATCAAAATATTAAAAAATGGCGGATGTCCCGAATCCAAAACAGGGTCAAGAATTAGGCTTTTAAAATTGGTTTCATAGTAATAATTGCCACGCTTGGAAGCCTGACTCACCGTGTCCCAGAAGAAAACAGCATCACTAAACCACCAAATAAATGCAGTAAAAAATAGGAGCGAGCCAAGGAAAAGATATTTCGTTTTGTCTGGACTTTTTTGCATGCTAAAATTTGATAATAAAACAAGAATATTCTGTAAATTGCCCCAAATATACTTGAATTTTCAATTTAGCTTTTTTACCCCGAACAAAATGGCTCAAAAAAACAACACTGCAATCAGTCTTTCCATATTAGCTATCATCGAATTGTTAGAACGACTCGGCTACTACGGAGCGCGCTCCATCATTGTATTATTTGCTGTAAATTCAGAACATTTAGCATTGGATGATGGAGATGCTTTGTCTTATTATGGCACTATTTCCTTGCTGATTGGCGTGATGGCTTTACCAATGGGCGTGTTGTCAGATTTTGTATTTAAGCAAAAAGCAGGCGTTCTTTTAGGTAGTGTGCTGCTATTTTTTGGTTATTTATTATTGATGAGTGCTAACCTGTTTTTGATTGGAATAGCGATGTTGCTAATTATTTTAGGGACTGGTTTATTTCGAACTAATATGATGGTTTTAATCGGAAGATTATTTCCAAAAACCGATAAAAAACGGGATGCTGGATTCTTTGCTTTTTACCTGGCAATCAATATTGGTGCATTCTTAGGTGCCTTAATTATCGGATTTTCGAGTGAAGAAAAAGGCTATATCTTCGGCTTTGGAGTTTGTGCTGCAGCCTTATTTTTAGCAACAATTTTGTTTTATTTCACAAAAGATACCTTTATACTGAGAGAACTTGGTGAGCAGCCCCCTTTAAAATATACGGAAGTTGTCGACTCTCCAATATTTCACATTCCTAAAGATGTAAATCCACAAAATCATAATAATCGTCTCCTTGTATTGCTATTATTAGTATTCGTTTCCGCGTTATTTTGGGGTATTTATGAAATCGTTGGTAACTATTACTACCCTATTTTATATGCAAAAGAAAATTTGACTTTATTTGGCGTGAGTTTTACTATTGCTTTCCAATTATTTTCTGGACTTGTTACTTTACCACTTCTTATCGTGATGACTCTCGTTGGTTATTTTGGTAACTTAGGCAGTTCCTTGGGCAAGGTTGGTATTGGATTGCTTTTGTTAAGCGCATTTGGGCTGATGGTTGGTCAAATTGGTAACATTGGTGATGATTCACTCATTGCTTACTCCTTTGGTGCATTTGCTCTAGTAGGAATTGCGGAGGTTTTGGTAAGTCCAATTATCATGTCGTATGTCACCCGTTTAAGTGACGTAAGATATGCTTCGACGATGGTTGGATTGCTAATCGTAATTCCAAGTTTGGTGACAAAATTTATCGGTTTTTTAGAAACAAATTTTGAGGTAGAAGCCCCCGTTTATAGCGTATCTTTGATTGCATTAATTATCGGTATTTTATTTTTGGTTTTTAGAAAGCAGCTGAAGGTCGAGGCTGGCGGACTGGATTAAAGCAAACTTTTTCAATTATTCTTGGCTTTATCTCCATAAAAAACAGACTTAGTAACGGTGAAAAAATAACTTCCTCAACTGGACAAGACAAATCTCCCTCAATTTTCACTTGAAATCAATCAAAGTATCAACAATTATCCTTCTTTCAAGCAAAAACTGAGAAAAATTATCCTCTGTCCAGTTAAGTAACTTATTCTTTCATCGTTACTTAAAGCCAAATGTCACCTCTTATTTTGCTTTATCTCTATTTTAAACAGAGATAAAGCAAAAAATAATTTCTCTTCCTAAAAATATTCATCAAAAAATGCCCGCATAAACGCCCATTTCGGTGGCGCATTAACAATAAAAAGCTCCTCTTTCAAACTTGTTTCTTCACTCAAAAACTTCAAAATTCGCGTAGTCGGATTGCTTTTAAAAAGACTGGTAAAAACCTCAGGGGCAGATACTCTATTATTGAGGAAAACGTTGAGAAAAACACGGTCGTAAAAATGGAAACGAGCTTTGCCTTCTAACTTTTCCGCAGGGTGATTTCCGTTGACTAAATTGTTAAAAACAGTTGCCACATTTTTCTGAATTCTTGAAAAAGCATAGCCTGTAGAAGGTTTGACCTGACCGCCAGCAGTTCCCATTGAGACAACTCGTTTTCCAAGCGGGTTTTCAAAAGAATAATCGGTCATTGGAATGATGCCAAATTCTTTGTGCAAGGTTTTAAAATTGCTGATTTTCAATTGATTGTGAATGTAATCACCAACTAATTTTTCATACTCTGCATCTTCCAAAATGTTATTTGAAAAAATAGCAATTTCCACCAAAGCTTTTCTTTTGGAAGTTGGTAAAACGTAAAAAAAGCGAACTTCTCCCTTTTGATTCACATCAAAATCCATGAAGGTCGCGACGCTTGTATCGAAAGTATCTTCTGCCGTTTCTATCTCCCAACCTTTGAAATGTTGAAGGATGTAATTGCAAGATTCGGGGTCAATTTTTGGGCGCAAAGCCGAGTTGAAAATATAGTCTGCTTGATAGGTATTTTCGGCTGTCTTTAAAGTCGCATGATTGGGCTGATTGTCTATTTGTTGAATATTTTCAAAGACGATGTCAAAATTTGGAACAGCTTTTAAAACAGGTAAAACATGGTTGTAAAAATCAATGCCTTTTATCATTTTGTATGCAAAAGGTGCGATGTCCGTAGTTTTTTCAAAATCAGGGCTTTTAAAATGTAGCTTCGACCATTTTTTACAAACAATTTCTTCAAAAATGCCATCACCAGCTTCCCAAAATGACCAAGTGCGGTCGTTCTTATCCTTGCGGTCACGGTCGATGAGCAAAACTTTTTTTTGTCGCAATTCAGGATGTTGCGCCAACTGATAGGCAAGGCTGAGACCCGCGCAACCCATACCCGCGATGATGTAGTCGTATTTTTTTTGCAAGTGGTTAGCATTAAATTTTAATGTGACGCAATTTTGCCCTACGCGGTGGGTTTCTTTTACCTCGTCGAACCTACGAGGTGGAAAACCCACCGCGTAAGGCAAAATTAAAACAACAGTGCTTCATTTTTCAAAACAACTTGCCAGATAATTGTCACAACTGCCAAGACCCAATACAAGCCGCCTCTGACTATTTTTTTTACTAATTTTCGATTCGTTTGGATGCCCATTGTTTCAAATAAATAAGCGTAAAAAGTGTAATCGTCTTCCTCTTTCAAATCGTGTTTTTCGTTTAGTAAACACTTTCCGAAAAACATAAATTGCAACTGCACCAACACAAACGCCGCGACCATCAATTGCCAAGACACCAAAAAAGGTCCCAACCACGCCAAAATCGTGACGGCTAAATGCAGAAAAAAGGAAAAATTGAGGGCAGACCCTTTCGTCGTTGGCTCCATAATTTTCGTTTTTTTTTCAAAATTGCGCATTGCAGATTACGCATTATTAATTACCTAGACTTCCCGCATCATCAAGTCATTAGCAAGGTCAATTAGCACTTTTTTTCGTTCTTTCGGAACAGCAATTTCATCTAAATGTTCAAATGCTTTTTGTAAATAATCTTCTTTAACGGCTTCCGCTAAATCTCTAACACTCAACTGGTTAAAAATGGTTTTAACGGCTTCAATCTTAGCAGCTTCAACTGTTGTTGGCGTCGTCATTAGCGTCAGTAGCATATCTTTTGTAGGTTCATCGGCAGTTTCTAAGGCTTTCAAAACGAGGTAAGTTTTCTTATTTTGTACGATGTCGCCACCTACTTTTTTACCAAACTTCTCAGGATCACCATAGGTATCGAGAATGTCATCTTGAATTTGAAAAGCCAAGCCAACATTGCGCCCAAATTGGTAAATATGCTCTGCATCTTTTGCACTCGCATTGCCAATAATTGCGCCCATTTGCATCGCACCAGCCAGCAAAACCGAAGTTTTCAATTCAATCATGCGCAAATACTCCAAAATTGTGACATTATCTCTCGTTTCAAAATTCATGTCGTACTGCTGTCCTTCGCAGACCTCAATCGCTACTTTATTAAAGGTTTTGTAAATCGTAGGAATCTTAGTTTCATCCACTATTTTTGACAAAAAATCGTAGGCTGCAATCATCATCACGTCACCAGAAAGGATGCCTGTATTTACATCATATTTGACGTGTACCGTTGGTTTTCCTCGACGTAACGGAGCTTCATCCATGATGTCGTCGTGCAGTAGCGTAAAATTGTGAAAGACTTCTACTGCAAAAGCAGCAGGAAGTGATTTTTCGTAGTTATCCTCAAAGAGGGCATGGCTCATTAACACCAACACAGGGCGTAGCCGTTTGCCACCGATACTCAAAATATAGTTTACGGGGGCATAAAGTTCAGTAGGCTCGCTATTGAATTGGTTTTGTGTGAGGTAAGTCTGAAAGCGTTCTTGAAATTGGCTTAGAGTTTGCATCATGTAAAATCTAAAAGTGAGCTTAAATAAGTTCTGTTAAGTAAAAATTTTGTGACATCATTGCGGAAGGTTTTATTTTCAAAAACAAACCGCTCTGAATTGCAAAGATAGCAGATTGATTCGGAGACGCTTTATTTCAATGAATTTTTATAAAAAAAAATCATAAAAGAATCATTCGCTTTCAACCAACTTAATTTGGGAATAATCTCGGCTTTCCTCCCTTTATAACATTAGATTTTATTTAGAAACAAATACTATAATTTTCACTTCCTCAAATAAGATTTGTCTCAATTTTTTGTTGATATATCTATTTTTAAATTTTAAATAAAAAACGGTTATCCTCAACATAATCAATTGACAATCAAATAGATAAAGTATCCGCTTAAACCTATGAAAGGTTTAAATTGGTTATAAATAAATAAACCTCATGACAAAGGCTAGACCAGTTAATATACTATTGATTGAAGATAACCCAGGCGATGTCCGCCTGACGCAAGAAGCATTCAAAGAAGGTAAAATTGACATCAAAATGGAAGTAGTGATGGATGGCGTTGAGGCTATCAAATTTTTACGAAAAGAAGATTCTTATGTTGATAAATTCACACCAGACCTTATTTTATTAGATTTGAATTTACCAAAACGTGATGGTCGAGAGGTTTTGAAAGAAATCAAAGCAGACAACTTTTTGAAACGCATTCCAGTCGTTATTTTAACAACATCCAATGCGGAGCAGGATATTTTAAAAAGTTATAACCTACATGTCAATTGCTATATCAACAAGCCTGTTGATTTTGATAAGTTTTTCGACATTATTCAAAAAATTGAAGATTTCTGGTTGACCATAGCAATCTTACCAACTATGATGCCGTAATTAATTATTGAAAGTTCACTCACATGAAGTATAAAACATCTATTTTACTGGTAGAAGATAATCCTGGCGACGTTGATTTGCTGAAGATTTTGTTGGCAAACGGGTCTCTAAAATGTGATTTAATCGTCGCAGAATCTTTCATTGAAGCTACCAAAATACTGGAGCAAAAAGACGTAGAACTCGTACTCTTAGACTTGAGTCTACCTGACATCAGCGGCTTCAAAACGCTAACTGCTTATTTGGCGAATTTCTCCAATATTCCAGTCATTGTTTTGACAGGCATGAACAACGAAATCATTGGTAATCAATCAATTAAAGCAGGCGCACAGGATTTTTTAGTCAAAGAACAGTTTGACGAAAAAATACTTAGTCGCTCCATCAGATATGCTTTGCAACGTTTTAAAACGCATATCAAACTCGAGGAAACAGCGCACCAACTAGAGATTCATAAAAAGCGATATGTAGAAGCTCAGGAGATGGCACATTTTGGCAATTGGGAAATGGACATCGTGACCAATGAGATGAAATGGACTGCAGAAATCTATCGAATCATGTGCGTTACGGAAGGTAGTCTTAATCCATCATTGACCAGTTTTTTGGACTATGTACACAAAGACGACCGACCGAAAGTAGAGGCATTTTTTGAAGAAGCTGCCAAGGATGGCAAAATGCACAAATTGGAACATCGTCTGCTTATTGACGGTATTTCTACCAAATATGTTGCGGTCCAAGCCAAGGTTTATTATGATGAAATGACGGATAAAATATTGCTGGTTGGAGGTTTACAGGATATTACAGAACGAAAATTATCGGAAAAATTAATCATCGAAAAAAATATTTCTACCAAAGCGGAAAGCATAAAAGAAGAAGCTTTGGCAGAGATGGGTTTTCATATCCGAACGCCGCTTTCGTCCATTATGAACTTGTTGTATCTGCTTGATAACACACGGACTTCCATACCACAAAAGGATTTTCTCGATGGCTTGAAAACCTCAGTTGATGACTTGTCAATTGCGATTACCAATTTGCTAAATTTCTCTGTGATGGTGTCGGATAATGTCAAAATAGAAGCGGAAGAATTTAAAATTCAGCCCTTTTTGAAAGGCATTCAGAAGACCTTTCAATTAAAAACAGACAATGCTAAATTGGATTTGAATTTAATAATTGATGTCAATTTGCCTAAAAAATTAATTGGTGATATGAATAAGATTACACAGATTTTATACAACCTCATCAACAATGCAGTAAAATACACCTCAGAAGGTGGCGAAATTCTAATTCATGCTTTTGCAAAAAATATACAAAGCAACAACCTCGATTTAGTCCTGCGGATTTCCGATAATGGTCGAGGTATATCTGCGCTCAAAATTGAGCAATTGTTGAAAGCAGAGAAGCTACTGGAGATTTATTCGGAAGAAGCAGAAAATATTGGTGAAAAGAAATTGGGGATTGCCATCGTATCGAAACTCACGCAAACGATGAACGGTAAAATGTCCATCGAAAGTACGGAAAATGAAGGGACAACTTTTGAAATTTCCATACCAGTTACTGCGGTCAAACAAACCCAGATAATACTCCACAATAGACCGGAAGTACCTCTGAAAATATTGTTGGTAGAAGACCATATTTTAAATCAAATCGCAACCAAAAAAGTTTTGATTCACTGGTCTGAATTCGTAACGGTGGACATTGCCGAAAATGGCTTAATTGCGGTCGAAAAATACCGTGAACATGGCTACGACCTTATCCTGATGGACATTCAAATGCCCGTGATGAATGGTATTGATGCTGCTCGTCGAATTCGCGAAACGAGCGATGTGCCAATCATTGCCTTGACCGCTAATTCGACTAAACAAGAACAAGATAAGTGCTTCGCTACGGGGATGAATGATTACCTTTCTAAGCCATTCAAACCAGCAGCTTTGAAGGCGAAAATCATGGGATTGATTTCGATAGTGATGAATTAAAGCTGGTTGACGGCGGACGGTTAACGGGAAATGAAGGAAATGAATCGGGACTACTTTTTAGAAGTAGTCTCGATTTTTTTATTGTTGAAAATTGCTTACTTTACGGCTTTATTTGACAAATGGAATTTGAGGAGCAAAATAAGTTTTATACAAAATTATTTTGCTTCTCAAATCCCCACCCGCGCTACCGCAGGTAGCGCGCATTGTGTTTATATTGAAACGAGAAAATCTGTACTTTTAGCTGTTCAAATTCAAAAAATCTCAAACCGTCAACTCATGCTTTTAGCCATTGATATTGGAAATTCAAACGTCGTACTTGCCTTATATAATGATGAAAAATGGCAAGATTTATTAAGAATACCTACCCTACCCGATCAAACTGCTTTGTATTATAAAATGGTCATTGCAGAACATTTTTTAGAATCACGCCTATCTATAACCGTTGTCGATAAAGTGATTTTAAGTAGTGTCGTTCCTGAATTGCGCGAAGTTTTCATTCCTGTTTTATCTGAATTATTTCAGCAAGAACCCATTGTTGTCGGCCCTAATATTTATGATAAATTGCCACTCGAAATTTTGCGCCCTGACCAGATTGGGACAGACCTTGTTGCGAATGCGATGTCTGTTTTTACTCAATTTAAGAAGGATTGTATTATCGTAGATTTTGGGACAGCATTGAGTTTTACGATTGTCAATAAAGAGGGTAAAATCGAAGGTATTAACATTGCACCTGGTTTGAAAACGGCTGTAAAAGCACTGGTTGGCAATACGGCACAATTGCCAGAAATACCGCTTCGGATGCCAGATTCTGCGATTGGAAAAGATACGGTTACTGCCATTCAGTCGGGTATTTTAATTGGGTATGTTGGTTTGGTACGGCATCAATTAGCGAGCATTCGTAAGGAATTGGGAGAACAATATATTGCGGTGGCGACTGGTGGTTTGTCGCGCATTTTAACGGAATTGGAAGAGGATTTTGAAGTTGTGGACAGGAATTTGACGATGGATGGATTGCGGTTTATTGCAGCGATTTTTTAGAGGAAAAATTATGGTGATTTTAAAAATCACCATAATTTGAATCCGATTTACTGCTTTAAAAATCGAGTAGCTGTCTTATTTTCTCCATCCGTATATTCTAAAACATACATTCCCTTCGTCAAATTTACTACGTCAATATTCATTTTTAAATCCGTCATTTTTTGAGTAATTACGGATTTAAAAATGGCAATCAATCCGGTGTACCGTTTATCCAAAGTCATCGGAGAATTAGTCGGATTGTATTCCGTAAAATTTCCATCTTTTAAATGAAATAATCCACCGCCCGTCGCAAACCATGAATTCCATCTAAAAAATATGGCTTTTCAATTGGCTGCTTTCCGCAAAGGATTTCAAAATCAACTTCAGTAAGCTGCTCATAATCAGGCAATTGTTCCATCTCCTCCAAATATAAAACGTAATCTTCCTACAACTCAATATTAGCCAAACAATGGGCAATTGAATCTCGAAATTCTCCATTTTGTTGCAATAAAAAAGCGGTTGCCTGTGCCACAATCTAGCTTGACTGAATTGCCTTTAAATTGGGATGTGTTGCTACTGCATTAATCGCTACATATTCATTAATCAGCGCTACATCTATCAACCCAAACGGAATAGCCCACATCGCAGGCGCATTCCCAGGATTTGGTCTATTTCTTTGAAAATTCCGCACTTGCTCAATCGACATTTCACCACTATAAAACCAGCGCATCGAACTATGTCCACAGCGTGGAAAGCCTTTGCGTTCGATGCCATTTTCATATTCTTTTTTCCAAAAACCGACTAATGAATCAGCAGTAATTGCTTCGCCAGATACAATTGCTTTCATCGTTCCAATCGTCACTTCCGTATCATCGGTATAGTCCCATTCGCGGTAGTTTTCGATTAAAATTTGTTGTAGTTTTTTAGACGCAGGAATATTTTTTAGAGCATTAACCAATTTGGTAAAATCTACGTTTTTTCGAACCCAATTGCGGTCTTGGAATTCTACGCCTGCACCGAATGCATCGCCGATAGCGAAAGCGAGAAGAAGGTCTTGAATGTTAATTCTTTGTCTCATATAATTTTATTGAAATAAATTCCAATTATTGTTTTATCACATAGCACACATAGAATTCTCACATAGCCACATAGCTGCTTTTAGCTTAAAAATAAGCTATCCTTCTTAGGAATGCGCTACCTGCAGCAGTGCGGGTGGGTTTCTTTAGGGGCAAAAACGCTTTTTATAAAATCGCTTTGCCCATCAAACTTCCTTTATCAGAACGCGACATTGAATATAATAATTCGAAAACTCAGGGCTTGATTTTCAAATGAGAAAATCAAGCCCTGAAACACATTTCGCATATTTTAAAAGAATCACATTCAAATTGTTGCCAGTTCGGGTGCAGCAATCTCCGTTTTCAACCTCGCTCGAACCTCTCCCAAACTCGTCTCCTTCAATAACTTCCCATCCCGATAAACAACCTCTAACAAGCCACCTTTTTCTTCCTCATCCGTAACCTCATCTCGCATCACCAATTCCCCTTCGACCCTATCAATTCGCAACATTCCTTTAGCTGATTTCTTCGTCCCATCATCCGTTTTTGGGTTTTTAAAAATCGCTCGACCTTCGCCGTTCACGATACCATAAGTGGCTTTCATCGCAAAACCAAATGTGTCGCGCGTCACATATTGATACGTGTAAGAACCGATGCCGAAAACGACATTCGTAGAAGCAAATCCCTTAGTTTCCAGTATTTTACAAATGCGTTCACAGCGTTCCAAGGTGATGCTATCGCCATAAATTAGACCGATGTGTTCCTCTAAAATCTTATAGCCTTTTTCAGAAATCGTTCCGCCAAAAATCTCCCATAAACATTCCACAGCACCTTTAAATTCAGGACTACCGACTGCAGCATTTGAGTCACCACAAATAATTTTCACAGGGTCACCAGAGTCAGGACGAATGACAACTTTGCCATCTCGCACCAAAATTTCGGGTTTCAATTCCACCAAAAACTCGGTAATCACTTGCCAAAAATCCCAAGTATCCGACACGATGCTGACGATGCCTTTTGAATAAGTTTCGTTGATTAAGCGGCGAAAAGTGTCAATTTCTTCGTCTTGCATTCCCATACACATCACGCTATGTTCGGTCGCAGGAACACTGCTGCCCACCAATTCTTTTTCACAATCTGCCTTGTAAAATTCCTCTAAAAAATCAACCGCTGGAATGCTATCTGTTCCCGCAAAACTCAGCAAATGCGCCGCTCCACTCATCATCGCCGCTTCCATTCCCGCCATACCTCGAAAACTAAAATCATGCGCTTGAAACGGTACAAATTCTGCATCGCCGCCCGTCATTTCGGCATATTTATTCAGTATTTTTCGGTATTCCAACGCCATCGTCGCACTCGTACACGGCATCCATAGAATGCACGAAAAAATAGTTTCTAAAAAATTAGTTATCCAAAAGAATTCAGGTAACGTATTTTTCATCGTAAACATCGCCGTACGTATCGGGACCAATGTTCCTTCGGGTAAAGCTTTGATTTCAATCGGCAAATAGCCCAAATCATACAAGGCTTCCACATGGTCATAAGTAATCGCCTCTTTTCCCAAATAATGATTGATTCGACGTCGATATTTCGCAATGACTTTCGCTTTTGGTCGTTCAAAAAAGTTCTGGTTAAACTCCTCTTGCAAATATTGTTTGATGAAATATTGCAGTCCAAAAAATACCACTTTGTCAACGCCTTCAATGCGGCTTTTTCGTGGTGTCCAATTGGAATAAACGAGTTCTGTTCCTGTTGGATATTGATTTCGATGGTCAACTTTGTAACCGTCGGTTAGGTGTAAAACGTTCATAAGCTATGATGTATAAATGTATTTTAAAATTGGTTCTTTTGTAACCGTAGTGGAGGAATCTGACGTGATCGATTCTCCAGATTACTCCACTACGATCAGAATGACAAACGTACCTCCATCAACGCAAATCCCAATAAGTTCTCCCCTTTCCAGCAATCCGGTCGAAGAATATCCTTATGATCTTGCACCATCCCAATCCCCCAAATGTTATCATACGGACTGGCTTCCACCAAAATTCGGTTATTCGTATTCATCAAAAAATTCTTCATTTCCGTATTCTGTTGAAATTTATATTGGTTGCCTTCAACGACCAATTGAAACTTCTTCGCGTCCCACATTTCAGGATTAAAATTGCAGACTTTTCGCCCTAATTTTTTCGCCTCAGCGGAAGATTTAGCCGCTAAAATTCGCTGCCGTATTTCTTCATCGTCAAACAGTTCTGCTTTTTTAGCCATCATCCAATGTTCCGCCGTTTTGTATGAAATTTCATCAACGATAAACTCCGATGCAAACCATTGGCTAAAGCAACTTTTAGTCATCGAACCATCTCTTCCAGACTTATGTCCCCAGAAAAACAGGAACTTTTGTGGTTCGTTATTCTGGTATTCTTGTATTGTTTTTTCTAAAGAGTATTTCATGATTTTTGATTTTTTTAATCATTAAAACTAATGCCTTCAAATCTTCATAAACCTGTGCCAACCCTGCCCTATCATCCAGCAAAACATTATAGTATATCTTCCTGGATTCAGACTGATAAAATGGCGGATTTTCATTAATTGCATCAAAAGGAATTGTCTGCTTTTGACAATAATTTTTGACGAAATTTTCATCTTCATTCGCCGTAAAAACGATGAGATAGCAACCAATTGATTTTAAATCTTGTAGCAACTGAATCATATTTTCAAATCGCCAACCATTTTGATGAAAATCATAAACCGTATTATCAAAATCAAAGGCAACGACAAGTGAATTGTATTTTTTATATTCTTCAAAAAGTCGCTTTTGGGTATTTTCTTTATTCAGATAATAATCCATCGGTCAAAGGTATTTGGGTTAAAAAATCGGATTTGATAGTTGAAAAAGAATCCATCGCATATATTTTCGAAAAATACTTCCCTAACTCCTCCAATCCCTTACTAAAAAGTCCATGCGTCACCACTAAAATTAACTCGCCCGCATTCTTCTTTTTCAACTCTGCTGCCAAGCCCAGAAACGTACCGCCGCCATCACAAATATCATCGACAATCACACAAGTTTTGCCTTGCAAATCGTCGGCATAAACAGCGAAATCAGTTAGATTCCCTGTATTTACATCGCGCCTTTTACTACATTCAATTACTTCTTTTCCACCTAAAAACAGAGCAAGTTTATATACCTTTTTCAATGCACCACCATCAGGACTAATCAATTGATAATTCCCGATTTCTTCTAAACATTTTTTCACAAAAAGATGGTTATCAATCACTCGAACATTGTCCAAAACCGCCGCTGTCACTTCAGAATGCGGGTCCACAATCGTCACCGTTTCAAACTGACAGTTATTGATTAAATTGGCATAAATTTTCACCGTCAAGGGCTCACCTTTCACCATCACTCTATCCTGTCGTGCCGCTGGAAAATAAGGTAAGAATAGATGGATTTTTCGAACGCCCATTCGTCGCAACGCATCATTTGCCAATAGCAAAAACCCCAGGTCGTTGAATGCACAAATTCTAGTTGTTATCGTAATAATATCAGTTGGCAATACTGCCGTTTTAATTTTCAAATGTGGTTCTCCTCCATTAAAAGTAAAACTGTAAAATTCGATACTTTTCCCGAAAGGTTGAAATTGTTGGTCAAGATTTAAATACTCCATTTTGCGTAATTTTGACACAAAATTACAGACTTTTACAATTAGGCGCAATTTATTTTGCGTTTATTTTACACGTAAACAAAACAACCTAATTAATTGATTATCAGCAATATAAAATCAAATTTATTTAAGTATTAAAAAAATGTACTTTTGAAGTTTGTAATTTTTGTACTTCATTTATAGCGAAATCAAAATATCGCTCTATCAAAAACTGACATCATGAATTTTAAAAAAGTAATAATTCCTTTATTAATGGTCATTTTTGCCGCAATCGCCAATAGTGCACAAGACACCGTAGCACATCATTATTCACAATCGGTTTTCGCCGAATTCGAAGAACCCACTTTCTACAACGCAAATCAAAGCTGGAAAGCCAAATGGAAAAATGGCGACCACCAACAAGGCGAGCGATTCTGGGGCAGCAGTACTATTTTTGTAAAATTTACTGACTTTTGGCATTTGATGAAATCGGTGAGTTGGATGTTGTTGTTTGGAGCAATGTCGATTTTGGCAGGGAATGGTTGGAAACAAAAGATGGGTTATTTTCTGTTTTTTTATATCACTTTTACGGCAGTATTTGAATTATTTTATTCGCAAATTTGGGTTTAAGTACCCAGACATATTTATTTTGATGATAAACAAACATAAGGCACTGAAATTCAGTTAGTTATATTTTAAATTACCCAAATAAATGTGTCCGACTACTTAAGTACCCGGATATATTTATTCGACGGTGTATCAAATGTAAGGCTGTCCCTTTTAGGGATACCTTTTCTGCAAATACTCGAAAGTATAATAACTATTGAAGGTTTAATGAAAAACGATGAATATCCTCGTGATTAACCTCAGCCTTACATTTGATACACCGCCATTTATTCGACACTTAAAATCGTATAATTAACTGAAAATCAGTTTTTTACAAAATTATCAATCCTGAATAAATTTTTCCAAGCACTTAAGTAGGTGACCTCAAAGCTATTTTCGATTCGCTTTTATAAAGGTGGTAGGATTCAGATAACCAGTTGTGTTTTCGCTATAACCACCGCCAATTGACAGTTCAATATCTGACCGAATTTCTAAATGTAAATGCGCCCAATATTGCCCATTTGCATTGCCAATAGTCCCAAGGAGTTCTCCTTTTTTAATCAATGTGCCGTCTTGAATTTTGATTTCCTCCAAGTGTGCATAGACGGATTCAACAAATTGATATTTCGGATGGTTTCCCAAAAAGTGAACTACTCTAACGGCGTTGCCCCAGCCGTCGCCGTAATTTTCAGCAGCTACGACTATCCCATTTCCAATAGAAAAAACGGAGTCCCCAAGGTCGGTATTCCCACCGCCTGTACCGTTCCAGTCGTCGCCCAAATGCGAATTTTTGCCGAAAGGTTGAGCATTGTAATATTTTTTAGCATCGGGTGGATTGACAGGAAAATCAAAGCCGTCAGCAATATAGGTTGGATTCTTTTGAAAAAATTGACGCAAGCTATCGGTGTAAGAAAGTTCGATTTTCTGCGAGACAGATTTAGCTTTTGTAGTTGACTTGCTTTCTTTTTGCTCAATACCACAAGAAAGAGTCAGCAACATCAATAAAATTTGAAAAGTTTTCATATCCTTGTTTTTAAACAATTCAGCAATCTAACAATACAACTATTTAGCTATTTTCAAACTTGAAAAATCATCCCCTTCTCCTTCAATTTAAAATATTTCTCTTCCTTAAATTTATAAATAGAACCCGGTCGTCCTTTCGTTCCCACATTACTTTTCTCCGCCATTTCTTCCAAAATATCCAATTGCAAAAACTTCTTTTTAAAATTTCGACGGTCAATCGGTCTGTTATATAAAGTCTCGTATAAATGATGCAAATCCGAAAATGGAAATTTTTCATCCAACAATTCAAAACCAATCGGTTCATACGCAATTTTTCCGCGCAGCCGAGCGATTGCTTTTTCTAAAATCTGCGCATGATCAAACGCTAATTTTGGTAACTTCTCCATCAAAAACCACTGCGCATCTTCCGCGTCCGTATCTGCAAACAATTCAAAATTCGCAGGACGCACCAAGCCGTAATACGCAATTGAAACGACTCGATTTCGAGGGTCACGTCCAAGTTTTCCAAAGGAATACAATTGCTCCAAATAGTTGACTTCAATGCCCGTTTCTTCTTTCAATTCGCGCTCAACCGCTGCTTCCAACGACTCATGTTCTTCCACCAATCCGCCCGGAATTGCCCACGACCCTTTGAACGGATTGATTTTTCGCTTGATTAACAACACGGATAATCCTTCCTTTTTATCATAGCCAAAAACGACAGCATCCACGGCTAATCGAATCGTTAGTAAACTCATATTTCAAATCTTTAAATTACGCTTAGTAAAAACGATTCAATAACTTGGGCCATTATGCTTGTCCTTTTCCCTTCTAAAAAACACAAAAAATAGTTCCGTAACGAAGGCTATGCAACGATTTTTTGAATTCTTT
>JBLHWU010000078.1:0-25934 GCA_047629355.1 Saprospiraceae bacterium
CTTTATTCCGCTATTTTCCTCTTAAAAATAGTTCCGTGATGTAGACCATGCAACGATTTTTAAAAGAAAACTATCGAAAAAATCTTGCTTTCAAATTTTACCCCAATAAATAATGTCACGTACTTAGCAAAGGGGAAATCAAAAAAACTTTTAAAGTTAAAGAATCAATTTTTGACTTGATAATAGATGAAAATTTTCGAAAAAGAACAGCAATGTATCTTGGTGAAAGAAAGATTAGCATATTAAGTAAAAACGATTCAATAACTTGGGCCATTATGCTTGTCCTTTTCCCTTCTAAAAAACACAAAAAATAGTTCCGTAACGAAGGCTATGCAACGATTTTTTGAATTCTTTAGAAGAAAAAATTACGGCGCATTATGGTCCAACTTATTAAATCGTTTTTACTAAGAGGTTTTATGGACGGTTATTTTTATGGATTAGATGTGAAGGATATCCATTTAAGAGAAACGGAACCACAATTCGAAAAATTTAATGATTGGGTAGCAAATCATTTCGATTGGTACGAATCAACAGCAGGTTGGAAAAATATAATTCTTAAAGAATGTGGAGGAGATGAAAAATTAGCAGTTGATAAATTCTTTGAATTATATGATAAATTCAAAAAGAACGAAAAATAAAAAAGAATTCTAAAAATTCTTTACCATATCGTCGTGTGCTGTTCAGGACAAACTATTTTAAAAAAAAACATACTATGCTATTAGAAATTCATCCAAAAAATCCCGACGCCCGAAAAATTCAACAAGCCGTAAAAATCTTGGAAAAAGGGGGCATTATCATTTATCCGACCGATACCGTTTATGGAATTGGTTGTGATATTTTCAATCAAAAAGCGGTTGATAAAATCTGTAAATTGCGGGGTCTGAATCCTGTGAAAGCGCGGCTATCGTTTATTTGTAAAGACATTGCGCAGGTAGCGGAATATGCTAAACAAATTGACAATGAGGCGTTTAGGTTGATAAAAAAGAATACGCCTGGCCCGTTCACTTTCGTTTTGAATTCTAATAACGAAGTGCCTAAAATGTTTAAAAACAAGAAGCGAACCATCGGTGTGCGGATTCCTGATAATAAAATTGTCTTGGAATTGGTGGAACAATTAGGACGACCTATTTTGACGACTTCCTTGAAAAGTGACGACGAAATCTTAGAATATTTCACCGACCCCGTTGACATTTATGAGGACTTTAAAAATCAGGTAAATTTGGTCATTGACGGTGGCATTGGCGGCAATATGGCTTCGACGGTGGTGGATTGTACGGATGGGGATTTTAATATTTTGAGAGAAGGGTCGGGGGAATTGAGTTTGTAAAAAAAACAGCCTTCATTTATCACCAAAATAAAATCAAATACGCTTGAGTCAACAAATTACGACGATTACTTTCTTTAAATATCAAGGCTTCCGCAACAAATTGTGGGCCTTCACAATGATGCAATTTGCACACGCTGATTTAGGTAAAGTGGCGGGCTGCAATTTCTATAAATTAATGGGTAGCGGTAAAGGCGTTGGTTTCAATCCTTTGCCGGATTGGTCGGTTTATAGTTTGTTGCAAATTTGGGAGTCAGAAGCGGCGGCTAATGCGTTTTTTTCGGAACATACTTTAGCTAAAAAGTATCAAGAACAGACTACGGAAATGTGGACTTTGTATATGCGAAACATCTCTGCGGGCGGGGCTTGGTCAGGTGGAAATCCATTTGAAAAAAGCAGTCAATTGTCTTCCGAAAACCCTGCAATTGCGGTGATTACGAGAGCGACGATTAAGTGGAAAATGTTGCCTACCTTTTGGAAATATGTACCAGTTTCTCATCAATCGTTAGCTGGAAATGAAGGCTTAATTTATACCAAAGGCATCGGAGAAATTCCCGTTTTACAAATGGCAACTTTTAGTCTTTGGAGGGATTTGGCATCGGTCAAAAAGTTTGCGTACGAAAGCAAAGAACATCGAGTTGCTATCGAGAAAACGAGGCGATTGGAGTGGTATAGTGAGGAATTGTTTTCGCGTTTTCAGCCATATAAAGAGGCCGGGACTTGGGTTGGGAAACGGTTGTTACCAACTTAAAAAAAGCCCACTGTTTTTGACATAAATACTTTAAAATCTAAACAACTTAATTAACCAGGTTTTGCCACCGCCGTCAAAATTCCCAACGGACGCTTCTTCTGCTGCCATTTTGCAGGTAAAAAAGTAAACATCCCCCATACAAAAGCGACAAATTCTTCCTCCATGTTTTTATTCCAAGCAATTTCTTTTTCCTCCATTTTACTCATCCAATGCAGCACATAAGGGTCTAAAGTGCCGTAAGTTAGTACCGTTTCCACTTGCCAACCGCTGTTTTTTAGCAATAATTTTAAATTATCAGGAGAGAAAAGCGAAGTATGTCTCGGCGTATGCCAACCTGCCCAATACTGACCAAATTTCTCGCGACTTTCCGACGCAAAATTGGGGACTTCGATAATGAGTTTCGTATCTGGTTTTGCTCGTTGACGAAGTTCTTTTAAGTTTTCCAATGGGGAATAATCATGTTCCAAATAATGCCACATCGTAATAACATCGGGGCGAAAAGATTTGGGCAAATTTTTGACCTCACCGACCCGCAAATTCAAGTTTTTAAAATCTCCATTTTCTGCCTTCCAACCTTCATCCGAAAAATCTAAACCCAAGCCCTGACAGCCTGTTTGATTCAAGCAAGCTTGCAAAAAAGAAGGTTGCCCACAGCCCACATCTAAGACCAAACTATTCGCGGATAAAGCATGATGCTTTTGCACAAAATCAACTCTTTTAGCATCCAATTTTGTCTGGCTATCTTCTACCAATTTCTCGTATTTTCCCCAGGCTTTCGCACCTCGGTAAGGCAGGTAATAATCGGTGTAATAATTGACCAAATCGGCAGGAGGAACGCGCGGATTTAAGAAAACCAATTGGCAACTAGTACACTGGTCAAAATTAAAAAGTTGCTCGCTGTTTTGAGCGTGCATTTGTGCCTTCGTTTGGATGAAAGAAGCAAACTGAGTGGATTGACAAATGGGGCAGGAAGTTAGTTTTTGCATCAATTTTTTTTATAGGCCAATGCCCGTCGTTTCGTTCAGCAGCATTTCCAAAAACGGCTTGGGATTGAAACTGGACATGATTTTTATTTCTTCTAAAATATTGGTTTCTTCATCCAAAAATTTAAAGATTTTTTGAATAGAATTTTTGGTATACATCGTTTCAAAAAGCGTCTCACCGTCGTCATTATATTTACTCAAAACGCCTAAATAAAGCGTATCGTAAAATTGAAAACGAGCGTTGAATAAATTAGTCGAAGGGTCGCGTCCTTGTTTGATATTTTCGACGACTTTTCCCGCCATTTTTTCAATATTTTTAAAGGCATAACCCGAAGATGGTTTGACCCAAGAACCCGCCGTCCCAATTTTCATAATGCCCGGCTGATTGGCTTTGTGAAACGGATAATTACTCATTGGAATTACGCCATATTCCACTTTTGAAATGGTATAATCGTCAATTTTTAAAATATCTTTGATGTACTTTTTTAACAATCGGTCATATTCCGCATCTTCCAGATATTCTAAGTTAAATAGCGTAAATTCAATCATCGCGCTATGTGAAGACGTCGGCAAAACGTAGGTGAAACTAGTGCTATCCTTCCATTTTAAACGATAATCCATCATCACAAAAGTCGTCGGGTCAAAAACGGGTTCTTTCGTTTCAATGACCCAGCCTTTAAAATGTTGAATAACTCGGTGGTATTTATCTTTAGTATTTTTAAAATCGGCATCAATTCGGCTGTCGAAAACTTGCTTGGCTTGATAGGTTTGTTTGGAGCATTTAATTTCAATAATTTCACCTGTTGTCACAGTTTTGACTTCCTCTTTTATCCAATCTAAATGTGGTGCTTCTGCCAATTTTTGCTTGCCATAATTGTAGAAATCAATGGCGTGCAGCATTTTATATTTGTAGGGGAATAGCGACAATTCGACGTTGTGCCGATTGGTGATAAACTGTCCTTTTCCCCAATTTTTGGCAATTAAATGATCCCATTTGCCCGTACCTTTTTCCCAAAAACTCCAAGTGCGGTCATCGGTATCTTTGTTGTCTTTTTCCAGCACCAATATCTTTTTCTGGGCAAACCAATCGTCTGCCAACATAGTTTGTGCCAAATGTAATCCCGCCGCGCCTGCGCCAATAATGGCAAAATCATAAACTGTAGAAGACATAGAAATAAGTAAAGAAGATGAATTGACAAATATATAAGTGTAAGGAAAATTTGAAGTTTCCCGTGATTTTCAGTCCTTGAAAAACGACGTGTAAAACGGCAGCAATTAAGAACCAAGCGATGAAATTTTGTAAAGGGGCAACGCCACCGGCAAATTCCCAGAAATCGAAAATCGGTGCGGCAACTTCCATCGGCAAATCTAATAAAATCATTAAACTTGCGCCAATAATCACCTTCCAAAAACGGTTAACTTTGAGACGGTTGGCAATGGCACCCGTTATCAAAACGAGTATCGCCCAATTTACGCCAATAAGCCACGGAACGCCTTTAAATTTTAGACCTAAATTCGCGCCATATTCGTATGTTCCAAAGAGCAATCCGTAGTTGACACCCAAATATTCTACCAACATGCCGACGCTAAAAAATAGCAGAGTTGCCGATATTTTTTTGATGGAATTAATGGGGAAAATCCATAGTAATAACAGGAAAGCAATGCTTAGGTTTAGGAAGGTTTTTGGAATAAAAAAATCGAAAAAACCTATGCTAATCCCAACCATTGCAGAGAGGTGGAAGAGCCAGATTAATTTGATACCAGTTTCTTGAATATCAAGACTTAAGCGGTATTTTTTTAGATGCAACACTTTATTCATTGCTTATTTTAAAGGTTAATTTTGTTGAATATCTGGCACTAAATCACTGACGATTTTTGCTGAAAAAAGACACAGTGGAATTCCACCGCCCGGATGGACTGAACCGCCACAGAAATACAAGTTTTCCAACTGTTTTGAAAAGTTAGGATGGCGTAAAAACGACGCGAATTGGGAATTACTCGCCGCTCCGTATAGTGCCCCTCGGTGCGAACTGGTTTTGGTCTCAATTCCAATCGGGTCAAGTACTTCCTCAGCCACAATCAAGGATTCCAAATCAATGTCCAGTCGACGGTTTATCTTTTGAATAATGTGCTGTTTCGCTTGCTTTTTTAGCATTTCCCAATCTTGCCCAAAATTCCCAGGTGCATTAATCATCACAAACCAATTTTCACAACCTTCTGGTGCATCCGTCACTTCCTCTTTACTAGTGATGTTGATGTAAACAGTCGGGTCGCGAAAGAGTGTTTTTTTGTTAAAAATCGCATTAAATTCCGCTTCATATTCATCACTAAAAAGAATATTGTGTAAATCTAATTCTGGAAAAGTTTTTTTGACACCCCAATAAAAAATTAACGCCGAACTGGAACGTTCCTGCCGCAAAATTCGATTGGGGTGGGGAAGGTCTTTCAATAAAGATTTGTAAGTCGAAAAAATATCCATATTGGAGACCAGAACATCTGCGGTCATCTCTTCTTTTGCGGTTTTAATACCTTTTGCAATGCCGTTCTCATGAATTATTTCTACAACGGAGGAGTTCAACTTAAATTCAATTCCTTGTTGTTGGGCAAAGCGATACAAACTCTTCGTGATTTCGTGCATTCCACCTTTCGGTAAAAACGTTCCGTAATGCATTTCCAAATGCGGAATCATCGACATGATTCCAGGCGTTTGGTAAGGCGAAGAACCGTTGTAAGTGGCGTATCTATTGAATAATTGAACCAAATGTGGATTGGAAAAATAGTTTCGATTGGTTTTGTCAAGCGATTTGCTGACATCCAATTTATAACTTTGAACCAATGATTTTAAGGTTTCAACTGACAAATAAGTTGACCATTTGTGTAGCGATTTTTCTAAAAAAATACCAGCGGTCAAATCATATTTTTCTTTACTATTTTTTAAATATTTGGCAATTTTTTCGGCATCAACGTCAAACTTTTCAGCAGCCTCTTTAATAAAAGTATCGCGCTCAGAATGGGCAGAAAAAGTGGTATTGTCTTCCCAAAAATAATTACAGATTCGCTCCTTTCTCGTATAGTTAAAATGGTTAGTTGAGGGCACATCATACAATTCAAATAACTCATCCACCAAATGGGGCATCGTGAACAAAGAGGGACCCGCGTCCCACCGATAACCGTCTTTTTCGACAACATGCAGCTTGCCACCAACGTAATCGTTCGCCTCAAAAACCGTCACTGCATACCCTTTTCGACGCAGCCGCAAGGCTGTCGCCAAACCTGCGATACCCGAACCAATAATTATTGCTGATTTTGCCATTGCTGAAAATTGTATTTATAGTGGCATTAACAAGGAATATGTTGGATTGTTTTTTATTTTTTAAAAAGTTATTATTGTCTAAATAATACGTACTAATTAATTAGGTAAGTTTTAAACATCTTTTTCTGCTATTTTCCTTTAAAAAATACTTCAATAAAAAGGCTTATTCAAGCCTTTTTAAAGAAAACTATCGAAAAAATTTTGTCTAAAATTTTACCTGATTAATCACTACGTATTACTTAATAAATTGTCGTTCGCTAGGGGCATACCTTTGTGGTTGCCCAATGCTTCGTAAAAATGCTTTTGAAACCAGTACGTTGGGCGACACAGGGTGCTGCGCCCCTACCTATAATCAGATAGGTTGTTTTGTGAGTAAAAGTCTAATATATATCCGCCATTTAAAAAAAAAATCATTTTTCAGGAACTCCTATCCTAAAACATTGTTCCAATACTCGTACTTTTGCGAAAGTAACTCGGATTTCCAACCTGAGAAGTAATTAATGTGTAGAATAGTGACAAAATCAGTCACAAAACAAATAATGCGAAACGTGTCGGGATGGAAACCCGAATTACTTGAATATTATATGCAACTCGAACCTAAAGATATATTTGAAAGTTTAGAATTTGATAAAATCATTGAATTGTTGGAAGCGCGTTGTCTCGGAGAATTGGGGCAGCAGCGAATGCGGAATATTAGCATTGAGACCAACAAAACCTTGATTGAAATGAAGCTGCGCGAGACGCATGAGTACAAGTTGTCGATGGAAGAAAACGACAATTTTCCGATACGAAAGTACGAGGCGATTGATAAGGATTTGCGGATGTTGGAGGTCGTTGACTTTGTTTTGCCCGTAGAAGGATTGCAGCGAATTAATACGGTTTTGCGGCAAGTGCAGGCGATGTTTAAGTTTTTCAACGAGCCAAAAATCCAGCTGTACCCGACAATGTACAACATCGTTAAGGTCGTTACTTTTGATCCGGCCTTGCTGAAAGCGATTGATAAAGTGATTGATGTAGAGGGCAGTATTAAGCCCGATGCCTCGCCTGCGTTGCAAAAAATTCGGAGGAGTATCAATAATAAAATGCGCGAATTGGACAAGAGCTTTAAGCACATTTTGGCAGAATATCGGCAGAAAGGTTGGCTGGCAGATACCTCGGAAAGTGTGCGAAATGGCCGTCGTGTTTTAGCCGTTAATTCGGAGCATAAACGGAAGATTCGCGGTATCATTCACGATGAATCTTCGACGGGGCGAACGGCTTTTATTGAACCTGACCAGATTCTTGCGATTAACAACGATATTTTTGATTTTGAAACGGAAGAGAAGCGGGAAATCTACCGCATTCTCAAAGATTTAAGCACAACGCTGCGACCCTATTCACCATTGTTTAAAAAGTACCAATCCATCATTATTCGGTTTGACTTGATTCGCGCGAAAGCGGATTTGGCGAGAGAAATGAGGGGCGTGATGCCGAAAATTTTGCCAAAACCGACCTTGGGAATTCAAATGGGGCGACATCCGTTACTCTATTTGAAAAATAAAAAACTGGGGAAAGAAACCGTGCCATTTGATTGTGAATTGCATGGTGATAATCGGATTGTAGTATTGAGTGGACCGAATGCGGGAGGGAAATCCATTTTGATGAAATCGGTTGGTTTGCTGCAATTGATGTTGCAATCGGGCTTGTTGATTCCCGTGGATGAGATTTCTAAAATGGGGATTTTCGAAAAGTTTTTTGCGGATATTGGTGACCAACAAAGTTTGGAAGACGACCTGAGTACATATAGTTCTCGTTTGAAAAATGCCAAGTCATTTTTAGAAAATGCGGATAAAAAAACGTTGATATTAATTGATGAATTTGGTTCGGGGACAGACCCGAAAATTGGAGGTGCGATTGCAGAAGCAGTACTTTTAAAATTAAATGAAAAGCGAGCATTTGGAGTTATCACGACGCACTATTCTAATTTAAAAATGTTTGCCTTCAAAACCGACCACATCGTTAACGGTTCGATGATTTTTGATAAAGATAACCTTGCACCGACGTATCAATTTAAAGTAGGAAGACCGGGTAGTTCTTATGCTTTTGAGATTGCGCGAAAAATTGGTTTGCAAGAAGATGTTTTGAAATATGCGAGGCAGCGGACGGGTAAAAACGAGAAGGCGGTTGATGAATTGTTGATTGATTTGCAGCGAGAAAAGCAAGAATTGGGAGAGAAGTTAGCCTCGGCTTCCAGTCGAGAAAAAGCATTGGAAAAGTTGATTAAAAGCTACGCTGATTTACAAAAAGATTTGGAATATCGGCGTAAGAAATTCAAGCTGGAATTGAAGGAGAAAGCGATGCAGGAAACGGGTCGTGATAATAAACAATTGGAGAAAGTTATTCGTGAAATTCGAGAGAATCAAAATTTGGATGCTGCTAAAAAAATGGCAGTCCAAGCACGCGAAGATCGAGAACAACTGTCGCAGCAAGTCTCTGGTTTGCGCAATGATATCTACTATACTGATGAACCTAAATATGTTAAAAAAGGGGAAATCAGAGAAGGCGATTATGTAAAAATGCGCTCTGGTGGTGCGACAGGTCAAGTCGAGAAAATCAAGAAGAAAAACGCGACTATCGTGATGGGTTCTTTGCGGATGGAAGTTAAATTGCGTGATTTGCAACCTGCCAACGAACCGCTGGAAGTCAAGAGTTCAAAAAGCATCAATACCGATACGGTCGGGGCTTCTGCTGCATTTGAATCAGAGATTGACTTGCGAGGAATGATGCCAAGTGAGGCGATGCGGACGTTGGAAGAATTTGTGGACAATGCCTTGATTTCCAGTGCGATGGAGTTGCGGATTGTGCATGGAAAAGGAACGGGGGTATTGCGACAGGTGGTTAAAAATAAGTTGAAAGAGTATAAAGATGTGACGGGTTCTCGACATCCGAAAGCCAATGAAGGTGGGGATGGGGTGACTATCGTGGAGTTGGGGTAGGATAAAATACTTCCTGAACATCTGTAAAAGAGAGCCATTTTAGCATTGGATTTAATTTAAAAAATAGAAGAGATAATCTTCTTTCAAAACAATCATTTCAATGCAAAATATCCTCTGTTTTATGTTTTTTCCCTACTCCCTACTCCCTACTCCCTACTCCCTACTCCCTACTCCCTACTCCCTAGCTGGAAGAGAGTAACAGACCATTTTTACTAAATATAAAACGGGCTTAGAGATGAAATTTTCTAAGCCCGTTTTACTTATCAGAATCATTATCCAAGCCAACTCTATAGCCCTTTCCGCTTCGTTTGACTAATCAATTCCCAATCTCTCCCATTGTTTTGAAAAATAAATTGTCCACGAATAAATTGTCTCGTTTCTTCTTGCACAGCATCAATTAGAATTATGATTTGGTCATCTCGAAAGTCAAAAAACCAGTTCATCAGACGGCGCTGATGGAAACCTCTATTTTCAATTTCCTGAACATCTAAAATGGTCATTTCAAAAGGGAATCATCAAAATCATCGGGAAATAGCTTCTGAAAAGCCGCTCTTCCTTTAAATTCAGGAACGCTAGGCTGTAGGTCTCGTTGGACAATCACTTCGCCAAATTAGTCCATTTGTTTTTCGAAAAAATCTTGCCATTCCTCATGTGCAATGACTTCTACAATCATTTCTGCAACCTGTTCTTTCGTTTGTGAGAATAGGAATATTGGTAGACAAATTAGTCCAAGAATTATCCGTTTTTTTATGGTTAAATTTTTGGCTTGAATTTAAAATTACGGTAGTACTTTCAAATGTAAGATAGACTTTTTTGATAGTTCTTGAAGCTTTCGTCATAAGCTCCAACCTCTATTGTAAAAGGTTCAGTTTATATTTGAGAATATTGCTAAATTTACTTTTTAAACGCACTTTCTTACATCTAAGTACGCTTTTCTATTTTTTAATAAACGCCTCAAACTCCGCCAAAGTCTTCGTATTCAAACATCCTTCCTTCGTCAATCCTCCTTTCCGCGCCGACAATACGCCAAATCGCACATCTTTAATCCCCGCCACACTGTGTGCATCTGGATTAATGGAAATCAAAATACCCTTTTCCCGCGCATATGGAATCCATGTCCAATCTATGTCCAAACGATACGGACTGGCATTCAATTCAATCGAAACACCATGGGTAGCACAGGCATCAATAATGCGTTTGTGGTCAAGCGGATAGCCCGTTCTAGAGAGTAGCAAGCGTCCAGTTGGATGTCCCAAAATGGTCGTGTATGGATTTTCGATAGCAGTCAAAAGCCGCTGGGTTGCTTTCTCTTCATCCATCCGTAAATTGGTGTGTACAGACGCTATTATCAAGTCAAATTGTGCTAAAATTTCGTCAGAATAATCCAAAGAACCATTATTCAAAATATCTGATTCGATGCTTTTAAATATCCGAAACGGCGCCATTTCTTTATTCAATTCGTCAATTTCTGCCCACTGCTGCATCAAGCGGTCTTCCTTCAAACCATTGGCATAAAAAGCCGCCTTGGAGTGGTCAGACATTACCAGATATTCATAGCCTAAATCACGGGTTGCTTCCGCCATTTCGCGCAGCGTATTGATGCCATCCGAATAGGTGGAGTGATTGTGGACAATACCCTTGATGTCAGTCGGCTCTAGCAGGGTAGGGAGAGCGTTTTTTTGCGCCAATTCCAGTCCCCAATCTTGCTCGCGCAACTCTGGTTCGATATAAGGCAATTCCGCTTTTGCAAATACTTCTTTTTCTTCCGAAAGTCCTTTAAAATCCACGCCATTTTTAGCTTTTAAAAAGGCAGCTAAAAATTCTTCACTGGCAGAATAACGGAATTGTTTTGACCCAAATTCTGCTTTTTTACAATGGTAAATTTTAACAGGCAAATCATTTGCTGTTTGTACATGATAAACATTATCCTTCTCACCCGTTTTTATAAAGGTCTCTTCATCAAATATTTGTGTAATGTCACCATCGTTTCCAACTAAAATTTCAATGCGGTTGATGATGTTGCAACGGCGGCGCATTTCTCCGGTCAATTCAATTTGAGCATCGGGCAATTGCGTTTTCAATTTTTCAATAATCGCCAAGGCATCTGCCTCCAAATCACCATATCGAAACTTATCTCGCGACTTCTCAAAATATTCCAATTTACTCTTCAAATCCGCCTGCGTTTTTTGCCCAAAACCCTTCAATTCTACTAAGCGGTTTTCATTGCAAGCATAGAGCAATTCTCCAATTGTTTCTACCTCCAATTCTTTCCAAATTACGCCCACTTTCTTCGCTCCAAAACCTTTAATTCTTAACATCTCGCGGACACCTGCGGGCGTTCTTTCTTCCATTTTCAAAATGGCATCCATCGCCCCTTTATCTGCCAATTCTCGAATTTTGGAAGCCGTCGATTTGCCAATGCCAGAGATGGCTTCGAGTTCCGATTGACTCATTTCGAGCAAGCGTTCAGGCTGTTTTCGGATGTTGATGTACGCGCTGGAATAGCTGCGGATTTTGAATTTATTTTCGCCGTGTAGCTCCATCATGGAAGCGAGGTACTGAAATTGGCTGGCGATTGCTTTATTTGTCATGTTGCGTCGTGAATTGAAGTATTATTGCTTTGAATATTCTCAAACTAGATAGGATGGTTACAGGGATTGAACGGATTCAAATAGGTCGGATGCCTCTTTTTTTAGCTAAAAACGGCATCCGACCTACAAGAAAAAATCCGTTACTATCCGTTGCATTTGTTCAATCCGCGTAACCATCCTATCTAATTCAGGAGAATTTGGGCGCAAACTTAAAACTTTTTTCTCGCTAAAACCTTCTCTTTTCAAAATTCATCATCATGCAAAATCAACTCACTTCCAACTACTGGAACAACCGCTACCTTAAGGACGAAACAGGCTGGGACATCGGTGATATTTCGACCCCATTAAAAGATTTTATCGATACTTTAACTGATAAAAATATCCGCATCCTCATTCCAGGGGCAGGACGCGCGCACGAAGCCGTTTATTTACATAAAAATGGTTTCAAAAATGTTTTTGTCTGTGATTGGGCGGAAGAAGCTTTTATAAACTTGAAGATACAAACTCCTGATTTTCCTAAGGAGAATAGGCTAATTGGCGATTTTTTTAAATTGGATATTGAAGTGGACTTGATTTTAGAACAAACTTTCTTTTGTGCGATTAATCCTGATTTAAGACCAGAATATGCAGAGAAAACGGCGTCGATTTTAGCAGAGAATGGGATGTTGACGGGTTTGTTTTTTGGGGTAGAATTTGAAAGAGCAGGTCCTCCATTTGGTGGCATTAAGGAAGATTATTTACCGATTTTTGAACCGTATTTTGATATTTTAGAAATGGATTTTGCGGAGAATAGTATAAAACCTCGTTTTGGAAAGGAGTTGTTTTTCAGAATGACAAAAAAAAACTCCTGATGCTTTTAAAACATCAGGAGTTTAATTATTTATTCTGCGTCACTGTGAGCCGTCTGTCGTTGACCGTCCACCGTGAATAATTTTACTGTCCGCCAAGAATCAAGGGCAATCCGCCACCTTCACTATTACCAACTACAATCACTTTAGAATTCGGCGATTGTGCCAATTCTAAAGTCGCTTCAATTCCTTTATCTCGCAAAATTTTATCTGTCAAACTCGCATTCAAAATCTGATTCGCATCTGCTTTTGCTTGCGCTTCAATGATTTTACGTTCCGCCTCCTTGCGCTCTTTGGTCAACTTATATTCGTACTCCAAAGACTCTTGTTCTTGCTTCAATTTTCGCTCAATCGCTTCTTGCAACGATTGTGGCAACACCACTTCTCGAATCAGAATTGCATCCAAGAAAATATTTTTCTTATTAATCGCTTCAGACGTTCGCTGGAAAATTTCATCTTGAATTGCCTCCCGTTTGCTCGAATACAACTCTTCCGGCAGATACTTACCAATCACCTCTCGCGTCGCAGAACGAATCTCTGGTATCATAATTCTATCCAAATATTTTGTACCAACGGTCTCGTGCAAATAACCAATTTTTGCGCCATCTGGACGGTATCGACAAGACAAATCAACCTGAATAGTCAAACCATTTTTTGATAAAACTTGCATTTGCTCAAAGTGTTCTTTCAATCGAACATCATAAACAAATAGCGTATTCCAGGGTGCAATGACATGGAATCCTTGTCCATAAACTTCATCTTTATCCAATCCGCCACTGAATTTCTTAAATAGTACGCCCTGTTCACCTGCATTAATTGTCACAAAAGTGGCGTTAGAAAATGTCAGTAATAAAATTAATCCGAAGAAAATCATAACTCCGGTAGTAACCATTTTTCCTTGATTCATCTTTTGTATGTTTAGTTAAGAGTAGAAGATTTTGTCTATCCCTTTAAGTGTTTGGAAAGCAATTGTTTACAAATTTAAAAACACTACTTTTTAAAATAGGTTTTAAAAATTGGGCTTTCGTTTTCACAAATATAACATTCTGAATGAACTTTTTGTTGGAAGTTTCTATGAAGTAGTGTTTTTATTCGATTTAAATTTTTTTTATCGTCCCGCTAACTTCCGATATTTCTCCACATTCACCGAATCCCTCAATTTTTCATACCCCAAATACATCAAATAATAATCCGACTGCGTAAACCGATTTTTTGGCATGCCTTCCAATAAATTGATAGATTCCTGATATTTTTGTTGACGGTATAGGACGTTGGAAAGGCTCGTTTTAGAGTAATGTCCGCGCGGGAAAATCTCTAAGGCACGTTTTAAGGCACGCTCGGCATTGTCCAATTCACCGAGAATAATGTACATATTGCCGAGGTGCGTATGTCCGGTTTCCATGCGGTCGTACATTGCGAGTCCAGCTTCCAATTCAGGAATGGCTTGACGAGCATAATCACGGGCTTGGGTTTTATCAATTGTCTGATATTCCACTGCTTTTCGAGCAAATGAACCACCGTTATTTTTCCGCATTCGAGCATTGGTTGGAGTCGCCGCAGCATCGTGTGCAAACAAGCCGTAGCGGTCTTTCCAAAGTGGTAAATGGGTTTCAATTTTAAAAATAGATGCCCCTAAAAGAACGCCTAATAATGCCAGTGGTAATATGTTTTTCTTAGCAAATGTTCCGATATTTACAATGAATTGTCCGTCCTCGGTTGGTTTCATTAATTGATATAAACCATAAGCGACCAAGAGGCACATTCCGAATACAGCATTGTATAAAAAGCGGTCATTATAGACACTTACGTTGGTCGTAATAATGTTGGAAAAAATGGACAAACCGATGGCATAATACAAAATTGCGAAGCCGTAAACCTTCCGTTTTATTAAACCCATAATGCCGAAAAAAGCCAATGCTAAATTCGCTAATAAAGCTATCCAAACTTGCCAATTGCTCCATTTAAACAAGGGGATTGTGCTGAAAGAATAGTCACTCAACAATTGATTCGGAAAGAAAGATTGTACTAAATAATGTCCCAAAACATAGACGCGAGAGGCAGTTGCTTCATTTGTATCTGCTGCCGCCAATAGCGAATTATCCAAATGCGTCAAGGTCAAACCTGGGTTGATTAAATCACCAAGAGATTTAGCATTCGAGACATCACCGCCTGTAATTACGATGGTTCTGATGACTAAATAAAATAAAATAGCCGCAAAAAATGGAATAGTCAATTCCGCAATTTTACCGATTTTCATATTTCTAAAAAAGTACATCAATAACGGAATAACCGCCAATGTCGTGATGACTTCTTCTTTTGAAAATAAGCCGATTAAGTAAAATAAAATGGCCAGACCAAACTGCCAGATTTTACGCTCATCGAGGTATTTTAAAAATAGCCAACCCGCAATGATATAATTTAAAAAGCCTAAAATCGTATCTCGACTTTTGATATTCGCGACGACTTCCAAATGAATGGGATGCGCTAAAAATAACAGCGTTGCCATAATGGCTAAAATCGGATGATAATCCCGTAGCAACTTCGCTAAAAAGAGGAAGAGGAAAAAACCTGTCAGTCCGTAGTATAATAAATTTGTCTTATGATATATCGAAGGATTTGGCTGAATTACGCCATTTTTCATCTCTTTTTTATCAAACAAATCCAACTCAATCGCCAAAGTCGCCAATGGAACGGGACGGTAAGCGCGCGCATTAATATTTTCATTATACCCTTGAAAATAACCTGTTGTCCAGATGTTTTTTAAACCACCGAAGCCTCTCTTGACGTAATTGTTGTCTTTAATCACGGCGTCATCGTCATAGACAAATTCATAATTGTGGCTCGGTGCATACAACCCAATGCCTACAATTGCCATCAATAAAGCGATGATTAAAGTTGATTTGGTGGAGAGAAATTCGTTGACTTTCGGACGTACCGTTTTTATCGGATTGGAACGGGAAGTAACGGTTATTTTTTTCTTAGAAATCGGTTTTTTCTTTGCCATTTTTTAGTAGATATTTGGACGTTTAGAATTTTGGATTTTTAGAATTACCAATATTTAAGCGTAAAAGTGCCTAAATATCTACAATTACAAACGTCCAAACAGTCAAAAATAGACAACTTTTGTGCCGTCGAAAAAAAAATGGCTTAAAATTTTATCTTTGCGCTAAAATGATAGGAAACAAATTGCTTTTTCTATCGTTCACCAAGAGTATAAATGTCATAAAACCTAACTATTGAAATCTTGCACAAATGTGTCAAGAAATTACTTGGATGCCCTCGGTGTGTATACTTCAGTCTACACACCGAGGGCATCCAATAATCAATAATCAATCCCGATTTTATTTTGTCAAAAAGTTTAGTCATCATACCCACATATAACGAGAAGGAAAACATTGAAAAAATGATTGCCACGGTCTTCTCGTTGTCCATTCCCTTCGATTTATTGATTGTCGATGACGGTTCGCCTGATGGTACGGCGAGGCTCGTTGAAAAACAACAAAAGAATTATCAAAGTCGTTTGCACTTGATTGAAAGACAAGGAAAACTAGGATTGGGAACGGCTTACATTCGCGGTTTCGAGTGGGGACTAGAACAAGGTTATGATTATATTTTTGAGATGGATTGCGACTTTTCTCACCATCCGACTGATTTGGTTCGCTTGCATGAAGTCTTGACGGAGAAAGGGGGTGATGTAGCGGTTGGTTCGCGCTATGTGCCAGGCGGACAGCTTGAAAATTGGCCAGCGGACAGAATTTTTATCTCTCGTGGCGCATCAGTTTACGTGCAAGCTTTGACGTTTATGCCTTTCAAAGACCCAACTGCTGGGTTCGTCGGTTATCGGCGTAAAGTGCTAGAAACTATTGATTTAAAAAAGATTCGCTTCGTTGGTTATGCCTTTCAGATTGAAATGAAATTTGCCTCGTGGCAGTTGGGATTTAAAATCGTGGAAATTCCGATTACCTTTACCGAAAGGGTAGAAGGCGTTTCTAAAATGTCGAAAAATATTGTAACAGAGGCTATTTGGGGCGTGATTAAGATGCGGTGGAATGGTTTTTTTAATAGTTATAGAAAGGAGAATTAATTACTACGCGTTCCTTAGTAAAAAACGATTCAATAACTTAGGCCATTATGCTTGTCCTTTTCCCTTCTAAAAAACACAAAAAATAGTTCCGTAACGAAGGCTATGCAACGATTTTTTGAATTCTTTAGAAGAAAAAATTACGGCGCATTATGGTCCAACTTATTAAATCGTTTTTACTAAGGCTTAAAATGAAGTATTGATAGAGAAAGTAAATTTTTAAACATGGCTATCTTAATTTTGTAAACGTTGAAAACAACAAGGATCTTAGATAGGATACAAAATCAGAAAAATTTAGCTAAAAAGTAGCTAGAAATTTGGTTGAAAAAAGTTTTTTTGAAAGATGAGAAGCAAAAAAATATGTTGCGCCTCACCTGCGGCGCAGCGGGTGGGGTTATTGAGGGATAAAAATGATTTTTGAAAACCGTTTTTATCCCTCAAACTTCCTTTATAAAAACACAATAAGCTTAGTTTACTACTTTGACACTTCTAAGTCATCATTTGTCAAATCTGTAATGCCTTTTTCTGCTTCATCATTGGTTAAATCAGCAACATTTGTAGCGGGAATCGAATTATTTGCTGCATTTTCACTCGTTCCTTGCTGCCCTTCTTCATTAATCTCCCCACTAAAAAAACTTCGGTGAAATACCAACAAACTCAAAACTCCCGTCGTAATTGCCGTATCTGCCACATTAAAAACAGGTCGAAAAAATAAATAAGGCTCACCGCCCCAAATTGGAAAACTCTCTGGGAAAGTCCCACGAAACATGGGGAAATAGAGCATATCCACCACCTTCCCAAATAAAAATGGGGCATAACCAGCTTCTTTTGGAAACATTGTCGCCACACCATGATAGGCTTCCGAAAATATCAATCCATAAAAGGCACTATCCAAAATATTACCCAAGGCACCCGCAAAAATCAAGGCAAAACAAACCAATAATCCCATTGAAGCCCGTGCGCGTATCAGTAAATTGATATAATAGCCCAAAAAACCGACTGCAACTACGCGAAAGAGGCTCAACGCCAATTTTCCCCAGCTACCACCAAGTTCGAGACCGAAAGCCATTCCGTTGTTTTCCACGAAATGAATCTTCGCCCAATCTAAACCAAAAATGCCAAATTCTTCACCAATGTGCATATTGGTTTTTATCCAAATTTTGGATGCTTGGTCGATAATGATGACTAAAAGAATAACTAAAAAGACTACTGTTGATTTCTTCACGCTATTGTTGGTATAATTGTATTTTTGAATTATATTTTATGGCTGAATTGTTGAATCATCTTATTGTTTTTGAACAATGAAGCAATTTAAAAACATAGCAATAAAAGACATTATTTTCGTTGTCCAGTTTTTGCTGCAATGCTCAAAGTGGCATGCGGCACAGCTTGTAAGCGCTCTTTAGAAATTAACTTCCCGCTCTCTCGACAAACGCCATATACTTTATTTTGAATCCGCAGCAACGCATTTTCAAGATGCTGAATGTGCTTCTTTTGTCGGGCGGCGATACGATTTAGTTGCTCTTTTTCTGAAGCACCTGTCGCATTTTCTAAACCTTTAAGTTTGGCGTCACTTGCTTCTTCCGATAATTGTTCAAGATTGAAGTGCAATTGCTCTTTTGCTTTATCCAATTTTTGTTGGATTAGCATTCTAAATTCTTCCAATTCATCATCAGAATATCTTGTTTTTGTAACAGTCTGGCTCATGCTGAAGTAATTTATAAGGTTAATTTTTAAAAAAAGAAACGCAAAAGTAGGAAATTTGTTACGTCTGAAAAAATGTAAAAAATAAAGGGCCTAAAAAAAGGGATAAATGCCTGAGCATTTACCCCTTTTTAAGTACGCGTAGTAATTAATTAGTACGTGTTGTTTCTATATTATTTTCCGAAAATAGAACTGAATTAGTTCAAGATACGGAATTCTGTACGACGATTAACTTGGTGTTGAGCTTCTGTACAATCATTTCCATCACTACAACCGTTTTTCAATTGAGTCTCACCGTAACCAGATGCTACCAATCGAGCTCTTTTGATACCTCGGTTCACCAAGTAGTTCACTACTGATTCAGCACGACGCTGAGACAAACTTTGGTTGCTTGTAGAAGAACCACGAGAATCAGTGTGAGAGCTAATCTCAACAGTGATTAATGGCTTTTCTTTCATCAAGTTCAACAACTTTAGGTCAATAATACTGCGAGCTTCAGAAGTCAATGCTGCGCTACCCAAGTTATAAAGAATTGGTAAAACGTTACGGTCTAACAATTCGCAATCTACTTCTTCCCATTTTTTAACACCACCTTTCGAAGACATTATTTGCATCGTTTCAACTGCATATTCAGCAGGAACTGCATTTTCTATAACTGCTTCATCTTTCACCAAAATTCTTTTAGTGATAGTTGTATATTCAGCAGGAACTTCAATTTCGTCAACACGAGCAGGCGTTCCAATTTCTTGGATATCAACAGTGATTGAACGACCACCTTTTTGAGTCTTAGTGAAACCAGCAGCACGGTCAACAACTTGTGTTGGTACATTTCGGTATTCTTCTGGGTACTCAACTGCACAAGCTACGATACAGTCACCAGTTGGAGACTGACAGTTAGTTGTGTTATTTTGGTATTCCCACCGAACAGCTTTTGGCTGGACCAAAATGCGTTCAGAAGCTCCAGCGAAAGAAGCAGGAGTCGTACGGATTTCATTGTACGGATCTTCTACTTGCATCGTTTGTTGAGAAGTAGTGAAAGTCGCAGGCACATAAACGAAACGCTTAGAAGCTGGCTTAATCATAATTTGTTCTTCTTCCGTTCGGTATTCTGCTGGCGATACAGACAAAGTCTTGTATGCAGGCTTTACCAAAACTCTTTTTTCTTCGGTAGCATACTCCTCTGGAGTAACACAGCTTACATAACATTTGCCCGCATCAGGATTTGCTGGCAATTGGTCTAGTTGACCATAAGTATAAGATACAACCATTGAGGCTACAAAAAGTAGGACGATTCTTCTCATGATAGATACGATTTAGTTAAATTTGTTTTGAAAATCAAATTATTATAAGGAAATTATTTACTTATTAAGGTGTTTAATTCTTGGCTGAATAGTCAATGTAATGTAATGGATTAGCGAACTCGGTACAAATGTATAAAAAGAGTTAGAGAATCCTGTTTATTTTAACAATAAATTGTTTTGGAAATAAATAACTTTAACAGCTATAATTTAAAGGATTTACTTTTTTATAAGTGGATTATGGTTAAGACGTCACTTATCGATGGTAGGTCACATAAAAAGAGACTGAAATGCGCATATTTTTTATTGTAATGTTAATGCAGGATTTGCCAAATCATTTCCTTCAATAATTCTCCGTCAGGTTTTCCTGTACTATTATAATTTACACCTTTCGATTTTAAATCAAACTCCTTTAGAATATTAATGACCTGAACCGTTTTATTGTAATTGTAATTCTTTAAAGCGGTGCGATATTCTCGCAAAATATAACCCGACCGCACTCCAATTTTAGACATTATTTCATTCTCTGGTGCGTTTTTTATGAAGTGAAACATATAAACTTTACTGAAATAATTGAACAGCGTCCCAACAACCATCACCAAGGGGTTCTTTTTTGGATTGGCGATAAAATTATTGACAATGCGGCTAGATTTCTTGACATCGCGTAGTCCCAAGGCTTTTTGTAATTCAAAAATATTGTACTCGCGACTGATACCGATTTGCGCCTCAACATGCTTGGGTGTCACCTCCGTACCTGGGACGAGATTAATCGCCAATTTATCTAATTCATTGGAAACTTTCGACAAGTCTGTTCCCAAATATTCCGCCATGAGATTAGCAGCAGCGGGGGTCACCTTCAATTTTTTACCTTGCAAATACGTCCGAATCCAATCCGGTACTTGATTGTCATACAATTTCTTCCCTGCAAAATAAACGGCATTCTTCTTCATTAACTTGCCGAACTTCGAGACCGCATTGAATTTTTTATGCTTATGGCAAATTACCAGAATAGTCGAAGGAAGCGGCTTTTCAAGATAAGATTCCAAATTTTTTAACGTCTTCATTTCCTGCGCTTCCTTAATGATAACCACTTGATATTGGGACATCATCGGATAACGACGCGCGGTATCAACCACCATTTTAAAATCGACATCTTTGCCATATAACACCGATTGGTTGAAGGATTTTTCTCCTTCTGTCAGCACATTGTTTTCAATATAATCCGAAATTTTATCAATATAAAATGGCTCAGAACCCGACAAAAAGTATATCGGCTGGTATTTTTTATTTTTTAACTCCGTGAGAATTTGATTGTAGTCCACTATTTAAATGTTTAGTGTTTAATCGTTAATGGAAAACGCAGCATTGCAATAATCATTAACCATTATCTAAGGTATTTTTCTTTAAAAAAAGCGGTGTAGCCATCCATTGATTCATTGCGTAGAATCTGATTGTAATTGGATTTTGAAATAGCTAAGTATTCTTTTGTCAAGTCCATTTGCATAAAATCAGGACGATTGGTTTGCATTTTTTCATAAAAATTCATCGCGTTATTTTTATCGGTAAATGCTTCTAAAATAATGGCATTCGTACTGCGACTTTCGCCAATCAAAATATGCGTGATTTTTAGTTTAGCTGCTGCATGATTGCGCCACACATATTTCGTCACCTCTGCTCGGACATCAGGAATATCCACAGCATTATCAGTCATCGTGATTAAAATATAATGCGTTTCCTCCGCTTCAAAAGCGAACCCTTCGTCATTCTGTCCAATCGCAAAAGTCGATAAGAAAATGCTAAAAAGGAAATAAAGTCCTATTTCTTTAAATTGCATAGTAATCTTTTAAATTGCTAATTGCTAATTGCTAATTGCTAATTGCTAATTGCTAATTGCTAATTGCTTAAGTAGTGTCAAAGGTAAACATTTGCAATTAAAAACAGTTGGTTGGATTTTAAAAAATCGTTAAAATAAAAAAGCCCATTTCTAATTTAGAAATGGGCTTTTTATGATTATAATACAATTTTAAAGCAGGGTGATTTTATAAATCACCCTGCTTTCTATGAATACGCCGTTTTACAATCCTGCTTTTTTGATTGCGCCAATGTAACGAGTCAGTTCTCGTTTCACTACAGGGAACAAAAAGAATAAACCAATCATATTCGGGAAAACCATTGCAAAAATCATCGCATCGGAGAAGTCCCAGATACTTTTCATATTTGCCGCAGCACCAATGATTACGAATACGCAAAACAATAATTTATACGCTAAATCCGCTGCTTTTCCACGTCCAAAAAGGAATTTCCAAGATTGCAAACCGTAGTAAGACCAAGAAATCATCGTAGAAACTGCAAATAAAACTACTGCTATGGTTAAGAATATATTCGAATATGGTATGTACTGCGCAAAAGCTGATGCAGTAATTCCTGCTCCTTCTTTCAACTCTCCAGCGATGAGTACTTTACCTTCTACATCAAAATGAGTGATTCCATCAATAATTACATTGAAAGTGCCATCTGCTTGTTCAATTGCACCAGCAACTCCTCCATAATCGAATATACCACCGGTATTGAAAATAATAATCACCAAGGCAGTCATTGTGCAAATAACTACGGTATCAATAAATGGCTCTAATAAAGCCACCAAACCCTCAGATGCTGAGTATTTTGTTTTAACCGCTGAATGGGCGATAGAAGCCGAACCTGCGCCTGCTTCATTGGAAAATGCTGCTCTTTTGAAACCAATCAATAATACACCAATAACTCCACCAACACCTGCTCGTGGTGTAAATGCTTCCGTAAAAATCAAGCTAAAAGCATCATCAACCAAAGTGAAATTACTCAAAATGATATATAAACAAGCCAGCATGTAAAGTCCTGCCATGAAAGGAACTATTTTTTCCGTTACGGAAGCAATTCGCTTGATACCGCCAATGATGATAATTGCTACTAAAATTGCCAACACGACTCCAATACCAAAACCAGCACCTGTACTTTCGAGACCCAAGAGGTCTTTTAAGACGATAGTGGCTTGATTCGATTGTGCTGCATTTCCACCACCAAAAGAACCACCGATACAGAAAATAGCGAAGAATACCGCCAAAACTTTACCTGCCGTTGCAAATCCTCTTTCTTTCAATCCTTTACTCAAATAGTACATCGGACCACCGTAAACCGTACCATCGGGACCAATGTCTCGATACTGAACACCCAGCGTACATTCCACAAACTTAGTAGACATGCCCAACAATCCACAAATAATCATCCAAAAAGTAGCACCCGGACCACCCAAGGCAATCGCTAAGGCAACTCCTGCAATATTCCCATTTCCAACTGTTCCTGATACCGCTGTTGCCAAGGCTTGAAAATGGGTAACTTCACCATCTTTAGACTCGTCACCAATGGTTCGGACAACGTCCCCATCAACTACATTTACCGCTGCTTTTGGGTCGGCACTGTGGTGGTCAATTTCATCATATTTTCCACGAACAACATTAATTGCCGTACCGAAGCGTCGAATATTTACAAAGCCAAAATAGACGGTAAAAAACAAAGCTGCAAATACCAAGAGTATCAAAACGAAAGGGACACCTCCAAAAATTGGAACAGTGAAGAAAATGAGGTTACCAAAAAAGTTAGATATTGGCTCAAATGCGTCATTAATTCGTTCATCAATTCCTTTTTCCGTCACATCCTGTGCAAACATTGCCATTGGCACCAAAAAGAAGGCTGTAAATAAAGCTAAGTACTTTTTTAAATTCATAATGCTATTTCGTTGTAAAATGGGTAGGTTGTAACTACCCAAAGTTGTCTTATTTTAAATATGAGTAAAAACCCAAAGCGTTAAGGTATCGTATTTTGTGTATTTATTCAAAAAATACTGACTAAATTTTTCTTTTGAAAGGAATGAGGACATTTTTTTAGTCAATGTTTTAAATAAATTTTACCTTAGCATTTTAGAGAGGGTTGAGGAGTCAGGAGTCAGAGGTTTCCAATTGTGAAAACCCCTGACCTCTGACTCCTGAACCCTCAAAAAACCAAGAACTGAACGTAAGTGTCCAAATTTATTGACCAAACCGACAAAGAAATCCTTGGATTGCTACCCGTAAATGGCGACAAAGCAATGGAGCTTCTATTTAAAAAATACTACACGTTCCTGTGTAGGGTACTCATTCGCGTGATTCCTAATGAAAATACCGCGGAAGATCTTGCTCAAGACGTATTGTTGGACATTTGGCGAAAGCGGGATACCATTAATATAAGTGTCTCCCTTAAAGCCTACCTTCGCCGTGCTGCTCGAAACAAAGCACTGAACTACATCCGGGACCGAAAAATTCGCTGGGAAGCCGATGAAAATCAACCCGAAATGGAATCGACGATGATTGGTGCCAATCAAATACTCGAAGCCGAAGAACTCCAACAACTCATCAACCGAAGCATCAATCAACTTCCTGAACGCTGCCGATTGATTTTCTCTCTTAGCCGTTTTGAAGACATGACTTACCAAGAAATTGCTGACGAACTGACTATTTCCATTAAAACTGTCGAAAATCAAATATCTAAGGCATTAAAGTTGCTTAGAATTTCGTTAGGAAAATATCTTTAGGAATGAAGAATAAAAAATTAAGAAGGCTACTTTAACGAATGCCGCCATATTTCATTCTTAATTCTACATTCTTGGTTAAAAAAGGTAAGCTGGCTTACAAATAATTCATATTTATAATTAAAAATTAGAAAAAGATAGGGGGCGCATCGTAAATTAGTGTCTGCCAGATAAACAGAAGAATTGTGAAAAAGCCTGGACAATCGTTTTTTTACAGTTTTACACTATTAAACCAGATGATAAAAGTACAAGTTTTAATGAAACAAGAAGCGTATCGGCGATAAGGTCAATACCTTTTTTTGGAAAAGTAGCTTAATGATACAGAAGGATAAAATATGGGATTTGACATCCCAGTACAATGAAGATTACGAACCAAACTACGACAAAGGTTGGTCGGATATGCAGCAAAAAATGGCTACTGAATCCCGTCCAGAAGCCAAAGTCGTGCGCATGATAGGTGTACGCAAGTGGTTGCGGGTTGCTGCGATTTTTGCTTTTTTTGTGGGCGGTGCATTTATTTTTCAACAGTTTTTAAATGACGGAATGACCACCTTAGCGACGAGCGAAGGTGCAATTCAAGAAATTCAACTATCCGATGGAACGAAGGTTTGGGTGAACGAAAACAGCGAATTTCGTTATCCAGAAGCATTTGAAAACGAAGAAAGAGTTGTTTATTTGAAAGGCGAAGCATTTTTTGATGTCGCTAAAAATCCAAACAAGCCATTCCGAATTGAAATGGAAGATGCAAGAGTTGAAGTTTTGGGAACGTCTTTTAATATCCGTTCCCACGAGTCAGAAGATTTTGTCGAAGTACAAGTGGAAACGGGTAAAGTGATGTTTGCAGCTGCGGAAAATGAACCAGTGGCATTGACAGCGATGGATAAAGGGACATTTGATAAAAAAAAGGCAAAAGTAAAGCAAAGTCGTGATGAAAATTCCAACGCCTGTGCTTGGAAACGCGATGAATTGCGTTTCAATAATACGCCATTAAATGAGGTGCTTAATTGTTTGGAACGTTTTTATAAAATTGATTTAGACATCGAGAACAAAGGGATTTTGAATTGTGAAGACCCTTTTACCACTCGTTTGAATAAAGCGTCTTTGCAAAAAGCGATTACGGGATTAAGTGCAACTTATGAAGTAGAGTTTGTGGAGCAAAGTAATGGGACATACGCTGTAAAAGGTGGTGCTTGTCCTAATTAAATACGACGAATTTAGATTAGACTTGTTACCCTCTAATAAATACTCGTCTGAAAATATCTTTTTCCGCTATTTTTTAAAGAAAACTAGCAAAAAAATCTAAATTTTATATAAGCATTTTTAAAGGATAACAAGTCTAAAGGGTTTTCTTACAAACATATTGTTAAGTAATTAAGTCGCTAATAATCAATAGTTTATGCCATTCAGGTTTTCTTGAAAAGTGGATAATCAGTTTTGACTTAAATTTGAAATATTATTGATTTTCA
>JBLHWU010000079.1:0-25872 GCA_047629355.1 Saprospiraceae bacterium
GGTCATGTCCATCTTGTCCTAATTTAGCGACCATAATCCGTGGACGGCGACCTTCCAATTTGGCAAATTTATCAGATAAGTCTCGTGCTTTTTGAAAATCTTCGTTCTTAGCAATTTCATTCATATAGGCGCCTTTAACCGTTCTTGTATTGGCTTTGTAGCGACCAAAATGCACTTCCAAAGCATCTGAAATTTCACCCAAAGTCGCTCGCAATCGCGCCGCCTCAATCGCTGCTGTCAAGAGATTTCCTTCCGAACCAGCAATGTTTTCCAAGTTTTTCAAAGCTGCTTGAACGGCTACTTCGTCTCGTGTAGCTTTCATTTTTTCAATGCGGGCAATTTGCGATTTTCTAACCGCAGAATTGTCTACTTCTAAAGTATCTAACTGTTCTTGTTCCTCGTCATTTTGAAAAATATTAACGCCAATAATTTTATCTAAACCGCTATCAATCCGCGCTTGTTTTCGCGCTGCTGCTTCCTCAATTCTTAATTTGGGCAAACCATTTTCAATCGCCTTCGCCATACCGCCCAATGCTTCGACTTCTTCAATCAACGCCCATGCTTTTTCGGCTATCTCCTTCGTCAAATACTCCACATAATAGGAGCCACCCCAAGGGTCAACCACTTTAGTAATATCGGTTTCTTGTTGTAAATATTTCTGGGTATCTCGCGCAATTTTAGCCGAGAAATCAGTTGGCAACGCAATCGCTTCATCCAACGAATTGGTATGCAAAGACTGCGTTCCACCCAAAGTCGCTGCCATCGCTTCAATCGCCGTCCGAGCAATATTATTAAAGGGGTCTTGCGCCGTCAAACTCCAACCCGAAGTCTGACAATGCGTCCTCAAGGCCAATGATTTTGGATTGGTTGGATTGAATTGTTGAACGATTTTTGCCCACAGCATCCGCGCCGCCCGCATCTTCGCAATTTCCATAAAATGATTCATGCCAATGCCCCAAAAGAAGGACAATCGTGGCGCGAAATCATCAATTTTCAAACCTGCTTTCATTCCCGTTCGAATGTATTCCAAACCATCCGCCAAGGTATACGCTAACTCGATATCTGCCGAAGCGCCTGCCTCGTGCATGTGGTAGCCACTAATCGAAATGGAGTTGAATTTTGGGATATTCTGCGACGTATATTCAAAAATGTCACCGATGATGCGCATCGACGGTTGCGGTGGATATATATAGGTGTTTCTCACCATAAATTCCTTCAAAATATCGTTTTGAATCGTGCCGCTGAGTTTCGATTGGTCAACACCTTGTTCTTCCGCAGCGACAATAAAAAACGCCATAATGGGCAAAACCGCGCCGTTCATCGTCATCGACACCGACATTTTATCCAATGGAATTTGGTCAAACAACAACTTCATATCTTCCACCGAATCAATCGCAACACCTGCCATACCGACATCACCGGTCACCCGCGGATGGTCAGAATCATAACCTCGATGCGTCGCCAAATCAAAAGCAACCGATAATCCTTTTTGCCCTTGCGCCAGATTTCGACGGTAGAAGGCATTACTTTTTTCTGCCGTCGAAAACCCTGCATATTGCCGAATCGTCCACGGGCGCACGGCGTACATGGAACTGTATGGGCCACGCAGATTGGGTGCGATTCCTGCTACAAAATTGAGGTGGTTATAATCTTTGATGGTCTCCGCCGAGAGGGTAGCGGGAATGGGGATTTGTTCGGGGGTTGACCACGTTTTTTTAGATGTACTTTTTGGTTGAGGATTTCTTTGAAAGGGGATGGTTTTGAAATTTGGTTGTTGCATTTATTGATTAGTTTTTTCTTTATTTATTCATTGTCTTTAAATCCTCATCAATTCGTTTATACAGTCCTAGCAAAATTTTATAATCATCCTCAACCCAACTACCTGAAGATGCTCCTTTGTATTCTCCTGCTAACAAGTATTCTCGATAAAATTTACGAGCAATCATGGCTTGTTCTTCATTGAAAAAGTTAGCTATCCACTCTTCAGGAATGCGTTTTCGTTTGACAATTCCGATACCACCGTTATATATTTTGATAATGCCTTGGGAATGTTCAAAAGAGATGATATCAGAATCTCGTTCCATCGCCGCTTTCAAAATTAAGGTAACGTGCCGAACGTAATTTTTCAATCGAGTTTTTAATTCAACATCCGTTTCTTCGACAGTTGGCTTGATTCGCCATTGATTATTGTCTGGATAAAAAGGGTCGTCCTTATAATTTTCCAGCATCGTTTGAATCGCTTGAAATTTCATATTTCCAACACCTTCATAAATAACAGAAAGATAAGGTTTTCCTTTTTCATCACTTAGATTAAGCAATGTTAGTGTATCCTTTATGCCATTCTTGTTGATTTCGATAGCAGTTTTATTTAAAATAATCCGCCATCTGCTTTGACTGAATTTATAACCAATTAACTCGCTTACTGCTCCATTTGGAAAAAAGCACAGCATCAGCCCTTCTTCAACAAAAGCATTGTTTACGGCATCATTTAATAAAACATCTGTTTCATTTTTTGCACCAGCTTCTAAGTCCACTTCTAAATCAATATTGGCTAATTTCCAAATTTGAGTCAACTGGTCTTGACTAATAATAGGCTCTTTTGCCGAGTTTTCTGAAGGACGCTCATTCCCGCAACTCAAACAAAATGGGATTATAAAAAACAGACTTAAAAAATAGGGAATGACTTTTTGCATTTTCAATTTTATATTGGCAATAATTTACGGTTAAACCCGCGCCTCTTTCCATTGACTTTCCTCATGTTCCACCACTCTCAATCGCTTATTATCGGTTAAATACAACGCCAATCCAACTTTCGCCGCAATCGCCCGTTCCACCTTCCGATTCTCCAACATCTTCTCTGCCGAGTAATAATTCTTTACAAAATGCGTATCAAAATTCCCAGAAATAAAGGCTTCATGCTCGCACACAAATTTTCCAAAAGGTAAAGTTGTAGCGATGCCCTCTATTTTGTAATCTGCAATGGCTTGTTTCATTAGCTGAATGGCTTCATCGCGAGTTTCACCATAGGTAATCAACTTGGCAATCATCGGGTCATAATAAATTGGAATTTCCATGCCCTGTTCGTACCCATCATCCAAGCGAACGCCTTTGCCGGTCGGTCGCTGATAAACGTTCAAAGTACCGACATTTGGCGAGAAATTATCCAAAGGATCTTCCGCATATACGCGAACTTCCAAGGCATGACCTTTTATCTCTAAATCTTCTTGTTTGATGCTCAATTTTTCTCCTCTTGCCACTCGAATTTGCTGCTCTACCAAATCCACGCCCGTAATCAATTCCGAAACAGGATGCTCGACTTGAAGGCGTGTATTCATTTCTAAAAAGTAAAAATTAAGTTTTTCATCTAACAAAAATTCCACTGTTCCTGCACCCACATAATCACAAGCTTTCGCTACTTTAACAGCTGCTTCGCCCATTTCTGCCCGCAATTCTGGCGTCAAAACTGCCGAAGGTGCTTCTTCTACAACTTTCTGATGCCGCCGTTGCACACTACATTCTCGTTCAAATAAATGCACCACATTTCCGTGCGTATCTGCTAAAACTTGAATCTCAATATGGCGAGGGGAATTCACATATTTTTCAATAAAAACCGACCCATCACCGAAGGCAGAAATCGCTTCACTAATCGCTCGCGCCATTTGCTCTGGTAATTCTTCGATATTATTAACGACGCGCATTCCTTTTCCACCACCGCCCGCAGAAGCTTTGATTAGAATCGGAAAACCAATTTCGCCCGCAATTTTCTGCGCCAAGGTCACATCCGTAATCGCTTCCTCAATCCCTGGCACCATTGGAATATTATAGCTTTTGACTGCTTCTTTTGCCGCTAATTTGCTACCCATCACCCGTATTGCATGAGGACGTGGTCCGATAAAAGCAATACCTGCATCTTCTGCCATCTGTGCAAAAACGGCATTTTCACTCAAAAAACCGTAACCTGGATGAATACCATCTGCGCCAGTTTGCTTAGCTGCGTCCAATACCTTTTCCATGACCAAATAGGACTGGGAAGACGGCGCAGGGCCAAGCAATACGGCTTCATCCGCAAAGCGCACATGCGGCGCATTTCGGTCCGCTTCAGAGTAAACAGCGACTGTTTTGATGCCCATTTTTCGGGCAGTTCGCATGACGCGGAGGGCAATTTCGCCACGATTGGCTATGAGTATTTTTTTCATAAATATTAATGTAAGTAAGGGTAAAATAATAACTCCGCCAACTACCAAGTATTTCTTTTTTCCTTATTTTCCACTTTTTAAACAGTCATTATGTAGAGATAATTCCTATTTAAAAAGAACAAAATAAACGTTGTTAGTTGGCGGACTTATTATTTTACCATTACTAAGTGAAAACAATTTAATAAGTTGGTCATTTTGGAATAGTCATTTTTTGTTGGTTCTTTGATAAATCCAGTGAAATGCAAGTCTGTTCTTGTTGTGATAAAGGGATTTTGAGGGACAAAAATGGTTTTGCAAAAACCATTTTTGTCCCTCAAAATCCTACCCGCGCTGGCGCAGGCAGCGCACACGGTGTTTTTCAAACTCTAAACTCTTACAATTTTTTCGCTTCTTAAAATTTAAGAATTACGCTGATTCCCTAACTTCGTTGCAACCATTCTCGTGCTCCCTTTGCCCAAATCCATGCCCGCCAAGCCAATTGGGAATAAATTTTAATGCTTTTTTAGCCCGTCGCCTTCCTTTATCAATTGGCAAACTTTGAGCCTCCAAAACTAAATCCAATGCCTTCCCTTCATCCGATAAATCTTTAGGCGCATTGGTAAACATTTGGTCTAAGGTTTTTCCTTACAAAGTTTTCAAAAATTTATTTAAGTCCTCTGGAGACTTAGCATTTTTCTCCTTGATAAGGTTCTGCAACATTCTATGAAATTCATCAGGTAATGGCATTAAATTTTGTTTTTAAAATTATTCCATGTTTTTTCTCCCAGAACTTCCGTCAAATGCTCAATATAATAACTTCCCGCACTCGGGTCAACCACTCTGTCAAAATAACTTTCCAATTGCATCAAATGCTGAATATTCAGAGCAATTCGCTGTCCAAATGCCGTTCCTTTTCCATCTTTAAATTCATCAGAAGCATAAATATACAACCGACTTGCGCCACCAATCACGGCTGACATCGCTTGCGTGGTTGCTTTGATTTTATTGTAATTTTCGTCTTCCGTTTGAGTTGCTGTTGTTAAGTGAATTTCAATTGGTGAATCTGCTTCTATGCTTTCATCCCACGCTTTTAAGACTTGCTGCCACAACAATTTCAACGCTCGAATTTTCGCAATATTTAAGAAATAGCTATCACTCAAAACCATCGAAAATTGAATAGTCGAATGCGCTTTTTTCAAATCAATTCCCGCATTATTTAATTGAACTAAAACTTGATTGGCAGCCGTGATTGTCTGCGCCAATTCTTCGACAATCTCTTCTTTTCCTTGATAAAAGGGTAGGGCATTGATGGTCAAAAAACGACCTTTCGGGAGTTTTTTTATTGTATTTTTAAACTGCTCAAAATCTGAAATGTTATTGCCTTCAAATGAAAAGGAACAAGCGATTGCTGATAGACTTTGTCCTTTTTCCTCAATGAGTTTGATAAAATTGGCAGTAATTCGTTCCCAAGAGGCTTGATTTATTTTAAAATTGGTAGAAATCCATTCGTGCTGTATCTCCTTTAAAAGTAGGGTCAATTCTTCTTGATTCGGCGTTTTTTCTAATTCAAAACAAAGTGCATTGGCTCCGTTTTCCAAAGCATCTAGGGCCTCTTGATTGGCTATTTTATAATCAACTACTTTTATTCGAGCACCCATTTCCCAAGTATTCGATTCCCGATTTTCTACAATTGGAGCAGGCAAATTTTCTAAATCTTCTGCATGTGCAAAAGGCGTAAAATTTAATGCCTCCGTCAATGCCCAATTCAAGCTATCCAAGGGTTTGCCTTTCAAGTCTTTTTCAACTTTAGCGAGCCATTCCGCTTTGGTTTTAGGTTGAAATCCTGAAAATAAGTTTTTCATATAATTAATTGATAATCAGCTACTTGTTTGCGATTTTTAAGAGTGCCTTTGAAAGATAGCTGGCATTTTGTTACCAAGAGGGACGGCACGCTGTACCTTGAAATTTGAAATTTAAGAACGAAGCATTCAATCAAAAATGTGCGCTCACCGTACGCCGTCAACCGTGCGCCGTTTTATTCCATTTCAATCATCACTTGTCCTTTATCCACTGCCGCACCTTTCACAACTTCAATAGATTTCACGACGCCTTCGCCTTCCGCTTTCAAGACATTTTCCATCTTCATCGCCTCCAAAATTAACAGTTGGTCGCCCTTCTCAATCGCTTGTCCAGGTTCAACCAAAATATCCAAAATCAATCCCGGCATTGGTGCTTTGATATTCTTCAATTTCTGTGCACCGCCTGTTGACAAGCCCATTTTTTTAACCAATTGGTCGTATTCATCCTCAATGTTAATTTCGTAAGGATTGCCATTGATTTCCAACGTCAATTTTTTATTGTCAAAATCAGTTTGGATAACGGAAATGTGGTAAGATTGGTTGTCTTGTAGGAGGTGCAAAGTTTTATCTCCGTTTTCAATCAGATTCAAATCCTGAATATCTGCTCGGTTGAGGTCAAAAACTTGGTCGTCGATGTTGATTTTATAACTCATAAGTTGAAGGTGTGTTTTGGGCAAAAGTACATTAAATTAGTATAATTCTCGCATATATTTTTTTTTAGAAAAACTTGGATTGTTTAAATAAATCGTTGCATGTTTAAAGAAAATTAAATGTTTTATGATAGAAAAAAAGAAACTATTTCTTCAGAAGAAATAAGCGAGATTATAGTGATTTTCCGATTATATGGGCAAAAAATCCTGACATTATGGCACTTGCGGGAGTTTGGGAAGGGTAAAAATTAGATGCTAAAAAACTAGGACGGGAGGCTTGGGGAGAAACGGGAGGAAAAAGTGAAAGAAGGGATTCTTGTCCAAACAATTAAGGCGATTACTCGAAGTAATCGCCTTAATTTATTCCTAAAATCAAACCCATTTCTCTATCAAATCTGACCTTTGACAGCAAAGCGTTCTGACTTCTTTTTATTCCTCATCAAAATAAGGCGTATGCAAACTCTCATCTCCCGCATACCGACCAATAATATTCCGACCCAATTGATACATATGCACTTCATCCGGCCCATCTGCCATCCGCAGCACCCGACCTGACATCCAGTAAGCTGCCAACGGCGTATCTTCCGTAAAACCCTTACCACCAAAGGCTTGCATCGCTCTATCGGTTACATCACAAACCATACTTGGCGCAACGATTTTTATCATCGCAATCAAATCTTTCGAGCCTTTGATACCTTTCCTGTCAATAGAATCCGCTGCCGAAAGCGTCAATAAACGTGCCTGCTCAATTTGGCAAGCAGACCGAGCCACATCCTGCCGAATGCTACTATAACTACCGACGGATTTACCAAAAGTTTCGCGTTCCGACACTCGTTTGCACATATATTCCAAGGCTCGCGTTGCTTTGCCAACCAAGCGCATACAGTGATGAATCCGACCGGGTCCAAGGCGACCTTGCGCAATTGCAAAACCCTTGCCTTCGCCCATAATTAGGTTCTCCACTGGCACCCGAACATCCTTTAATTCCACTTCACAATGTCCAACTGGCGAATCGTAATAACCAAAAACTGGTAGCGGACGAATGATTTTAAAACCTGGGGTATCCACGGGCACAATAATCATACTTTGCTGTGAATGCGACGAGGCTTCAGGGTCAGTTTTACCCATCACAATCGTTACTTTACAGTTGGGGTGCATCATATTTGACGACCACCATTTACGACCATTAATCACATATTCGTCACCATCTCGAACAATAGAAGTACTGATATTTCGAGCATCTGAAGAGGCAACCGCTGGCTCTGTCATCAGAAATGCCGACCGAATTTTACCTGCCAACAGCGGCTTTAACCATTTTTCCTTATGCGCATCGCTACCAAATTTTGCGAATACTTCCATATTTCCCGTATCTGGTGCATTGCAATTGAAAATCTCAGAAGCCCATTCCACTTTGCCCATTTCTTGCGCCAAAGGAGCGTATTCCAAATTAGTCAAACCCGGACTCCAATCTCCATAATCTTCTGGCAAAAATAAATTCCACAATCCTTCTGCTTTTGCTAAAGCTTTTAAGCGTTCCATTTCTGGAAATAGCTTCCAAGGGTTGGCGTGATTCCATTCTCGTTCTGCTTTTTCTAATGGATAAATGTGCTTATCCATAAACGCTTTTAGGCGACTTTGAAGGTCTAAAGACTTTTCTGTGAAGGCAAAATTCATAATAAATTGGTGTATTTGGTGTTTGATTCTCAGGATTAGTTAGTTCTAAAAGTAGCGGATACCTTTGGGGTATCTGCTACTTAAAAATGATACAAATTTAGAGGATTAGGTGGCAGATACCTTGGAGGTATCCGCTACCTAAGTTTTCAAAATTAGAACTAATTAATTATGCGAATCAACACACTTATTAAAATTCAACTTTATTTTCTTCATATTCTGCAAATGGTTTTCCAAGGGAGCGATAATATTCATTACCAAAATGTCGGATAAAAGAATCAATTCCGCGTTCGGTAAAATGCGGCAATAACAAGCTCCATAAAATTTTATCCCAATTGGTTTCTTCCGGATCACTTTGAAATTCTTTGGAAATGTACCAGTAAAACGAAATTGTCCAATAGCTGCGATTGATGTTGTGATAAATACCCGGAAAAGGCTCTGGTTTCATGTTGCCAACTTTAATAGAATAAGACATCATGGACATCATTTTATCAATACTGTCTTCGCGCATTCGCTGGATTTGGGATTTAACCAACGGATTTAATAAGACTTGTTTATCAAAAAAAATGAAGCCATATTCTTTTTGCAATTGATGCAGTACTTTCATTTTTTTCAACAGACTTGACCAAGAAATTACCTGCGTTGCTTTCGCACTATTAATAGTATAGGTGATAAACATTTCTTCCACCAAAGCTGCTAATAAGGTCTCTTTATCTTTAAAATAATAAGTCAGATTCCCTCGGCTAATACCGATTTCTTTAGCTAAAGAATACAGCGTTGGCGCCCCAAATCCATGGGTATTGAAATAGGTTTTACTAACCGATAATATTTTTTCTCTGGTCGTCAAATTGTCTATTTTTTTCTATTTTTTTGACAAATTTAAAAATATTTTAGTCAAAACTGCTAATTTTTATCTAAATTTGTCAAAAAGCATGAAAAAATATTTGGAGGAGACGTATTTTATCAATTTTTCGGATGCTTCGATTCAGCAATTTTTAGAAAAGCACCTTGACGAAGAAAATACCGAAATGGAAAAGGTAAGCAAGCTGTATTACGCTATTCGTGACGGTTGGTGGTATCATCCATATCGGTTAAATTTCGAGAAATCTACTTGGCAAGCAAGTCATTTGATGCATCGAAAATACGGACATTGTATAGATAAGTCGAATTTAATGATTGCTTGTTTGCGAGGAATAGGAATTCCTGCAAGACTGAATTTGGCGAAAGTTAAAAACCATATTGGAGTAGAGAAAATTATTGAAAAAATGGGAACGGATGAGTTGGTTCCACATGCGTTTGCGGAAGTTTATTTGAAGGAGAAATGGGTTAAAATGACACCTGTTTTTAACAAAGAATTGTGTCAAATGCTCAACGTTGAGCCACTGGAATTCGATGGTGAAAATGATTCTTTATTTCAATCGTTTGATAAAAAAGGCAATCAATTCATGGAATATTTGGAATATTACGGTTCGTTTGAAGACTTGCCATTGGATTTTATTATTCAAAAAATGAGAGAACATTACCCCGAAGAACTGTTGTCCTCCGTTATGGAGAAACCTACGATTTTAAATGAAGGAAATTAGAAATATCATCCAGACTTACGACCAAATGGACTGGTCAAAAAATCAAGTTGCCTTGGCAACGGTGGTCAATGTAGAAGAATCTGCTTATCGTCGAATTGGCGCGCGGATGCTGGTGCAGAGTTCTGGTGTTTGGACGGGCGGAATCAGTGGTGGTTGTCTCGAAGCGGATGCACTGAAACGGGCAAAAGTGGCGATTTTGAAAGACGAACCGTCGATTGTAGTTTATGATACTTTGGAGGAAGATGCACATCAAATTGGTGTTGGTTTGGGTTGTAATGGTCGAATTGAGGTGCTTTTTACGCCAATAAGTCAAGAGGATAAAAACAATCCAATCGAGCAATTGCGGTCGATTCAGCAGAAGCGAACGCCGACCGTTTTTTATCAAGTCATCGAGGCAAATAATTCTGAATATGCTTGTTTGGGACATTTTAGTATTGAAAATGAGCAAGTTGATTTTTGTACAGAAATAGGAATTTCATCAGTAGATTTAATTGAAAAAACGGCAGTTGTTCAAGAGAAGCAAAAATCTAAAATTTTTGATTTTCAAACCAAATCAGGTGTCGTTTTACAAATATTAATTGAGTTTATTCGTCCAGAATTAAAGCTTATTTTAGTTGGTGATAATTACGACGTCAATGCGTTTGTTGGCATCGCAGATGAAATGGGGTGGGAGGTCAATGTCGTTGGTTTGCAAAGGAAATTGGCGAAGTCCATTTTTAAAATCGCTAAAAAAATCGTGCATTATGACCAGGCGAAGGAATTAGAAATAGATGAATATACCGCGGTGATTTTGATGTCACATGATTTTAGGTGGGACAAAATGGTGTTGCCTGTTTTCCTAGAAAAAGCACCAATGTATATCGGTATGTTGGGGCCAAAAAAGCGGTTATTGAAAATGCAAAACGAATTGGAAAATACACATTCTAATCTCGATTTGTCAAATCTAAACTATTTATTTAGCCCCGTTGGTTTAGATATTGGTGCGGAAACACCTGAAGAAATTGCGCTGTCGATTGCGGCAGAAATTATCGCGAATTTTAGAGGTCGAAAGGGAGGGTTTTTAAAAAATAGAGTGGGGACAATTTACATTCGAGAATAAAGTTTGAGAGATTGATATTCTATAAGTTCAATCTGATTTCAGAAGTTATTATAATAAGGGGAGTTTTGAAATCAGTTTGAACTTACTTACAATGATATTCGCGTTCTTTAATTCTTTTAAAGCATGATTTATTTCTTAATTATTATAGGCATTCTGTTGGTTTTTGGAATTTGGTTTATCCGAAAGGATATCCTTTTGCCTGGCAACGTGGATGCTTTGATTGCTGAAATTAAGGCAGAAGGCATTCCAGAAATGATGCCCGGAGAGAAAGGATTTGTCAAAAATGGAGCGATTAACATTTGTTACGAAATTTTAGGAAAGTACTCTAAAAGCAAAGGAACTATTCTTCAACTCAACGGACATAGCCAAACGATGTTGGGGTTTCCACCGAATTTCTACGAACCTTTGTTAAATGCTGATTATCAAATAATTAGAATAGATAATCGAGGTACGGGTGAGTCAGATTGGATGAAATATTGGACGAGCAAAACAGCTTTCTCGCTCGAAGAGATGGCAACAGATGTGATTGCTGTCATGGATAAATTACAAATTGAAAAGGTGCACATTATCGGTTACTCGATGGGTGGAATGATTGGGCAACGGTTAGCAATTAATTACCCAAATCGAATTTTATCCTTGACTTCAATAATGACCACCGGTTTTTACAATGACCCGAAATTAACTGGGCTTCCGGTGAGATTTGCTTTGAAATTTGGCTTAACCTTTTTGGTTTACGCTTTCAGAAGAAAAACGATAAACAATAGCGCGAAACTACATTTAGCCGTCAATCGAGTATTGAAAGGAAAGGGGTATAATTTTGATGATAAAATAGTTTTGCAAAAGGCGCTATATGAAATTACAGAGCGTAGAGGCTATAATGTAAAAGTGGAAAGACCGCATAGCAAAGCCATTCAATTGTCTGGTTCGAGATATGAGGAATTGAAAAAAATACAAGTACCGACTTTGGTCATTCATGGTACCGCCGACCCGCTGGTTTTGTTGGAACATGCGGAAAAATATGCGCCGATGATTCCAAAGGTAAAAACTTTTTTTATTGAAAATTTAGGACATCATTTTCCAAAATGTCATTCGGAAGAAATTGCTAATGCGATTTTGAGCCATCTTACTCATTAGACTAAAATGAAGGGTAGTGCCACAAATGTGCACTTTTACAGTTTAGGTGCTTTTGTTTATCGAAGGGATTTTTAAGGGATAAAAACGATTTTGCAAAAATCGTTTTTGTCCCTTAATACCCTTCCCGCATTGCCGCAGGCAACGCGCACTGTGTTTTTTGCAGCGAGACAATCTTACGATTTTCTCGCTGCTCAAACTTAAAAGAACCTTCGTTTACACGGTAATAAGTCACTTTTTCGATAAATGGTGGTGCACATTTGTTACACTACCAAATGAAGGAAACTTGATTTTAAAAAATAAATATGAAAATCTTACAAAATAAAATAGCTTTAGTCACTGGTGCAGCAGGTGGGATTGGTCGAGCAACAGCGGAAGTCTTGGCACACAAAGGCGCAAAAGTGATTGTTACGGACATCAATGAACCGAGTGGAAAAGAGACGGTTGAATTAATTCAGAAAGCGGGTGGAGAAGCTGTTTTTTATGCTTTAAACGTCGGAAATAAAGACGAAATTGATGCCGTAATGAGTAAAATAATAGAAACGGAAGGACGGCTTGATTTAGCGGTCAACAATGCTGGAATTGGCGGCGTGCTTACTCCTTTGCATGAAGTGAAAATGGAAGATTGGGAGCGAATGATTGCCATCAATTTGACAGGACAATTTCTTTGTCTCCAAGCCCAAATCAAAGCGATGTTGGCGACTGGCGGCGGGAGTATTGTGAATGTTTCTTCTCTGGCAGGTGTGAATGGCATTGCATACGGCGGTCCTTATTCTGCGGCTAAACATGGTTTGGTTGGTCTCACAAAAACCGCTGCCAAAGAATACGCCAAGATGAATATTCGCGTCAATGCAGTTTGTCCAGGATTTATAGAAACGCCTCTCTTAGATGGTGTTCCAGAAAAGGTGATTCAATTTACAGTTCAATACAATACGCCGATGAAACGCCTTGGAAAAGCCATCGAAGTCGGGCAATCTATCGCTTATTTATTGAGTGAAGAAGCTTCTTTTATTACAGGAACGACGCTGTATTTAGATGGTGGTTTGAAAGCAGGATAAACACTGGTATTGAGTACTGGATGTGACCTATTCACTCCAGCACCTACTACCTAAATATCAATTAAAATGTACAAAATAGACCTTTTTAAAAACAAAATAGCTTTAGTAACCGGTGGTCGTTCAGGTATTGGCTACGCTATCGCAAAGCAATACCTCCAACTCGGCGCAACCGTGATTATCGCTTCCCGAAAAGCAGAACTTTTGGTTATAGCGGCAAAAGAACTATCTGAATTCGGTACTTGCGACTACAAAGCTTGCGACATCCGAAAAACAGACGAAATCAAAGCATTAGCCACGCATATCAAAGACAATCACGGTCGCCTTGATATTTTAGTCAACAACGCTGGCGGACAATTTCCTGCCCCTGCGGAATTGATAAGTGAAAATGGTTGGGCAGCGGTGGTTAATAATAATTTGAATGGTACATTTTATATGTCGCAGCGGATGGCAAAGGCGTTTTTTATTCCTCAAGAAGAAGGCGTAATTGTGAATATTATTGCCAATATATTTCGTGGATTTCCAGGGATGGCGCATACGGGTGCGGCGCGAGCAGGGGTAGAAAATTTGACCAAAACACTGGGACAAGAATGGGCAGAATACAACATTCGCATGAATGCGATTGCGCCAGGTATTATTGAATCTTCTGGATTGGATACTTACCCCGACCAAATTAGAGCTTTCTTTGAGGAAGCTCGACAAGCGAATTTGATGGGCCGTTTTGGGACGGTGGAAGATGTGGCGAATTCTGCGATGTTTTTGACTTCGCCCTTATCCTCTTACATTAGTGGCACTACGCAATATGTGGATGGATTAGACCATTTGGCGGGGAATCGTATGGGGATGTATAGAACGATGAGAAATATGATAAAGGAAGCGGAATAAAACGTTTTATTTTTTACTTTACGCAGTCAATTAAAATAGTAGACAATGAAAAGTATTCTCAAAGCAACGTTACTAATTACCCTTATTGGAATCGCCTATTTATTCCTTTGGCCCGTCGATTTAGACCCTGCCGCCTACACGCCACCACCAAACCCAGGCTTCCAAGGCGATTTCGCCAAAAACAACAAATTAGCAGCGGGCGAACTGGTTCTAAAAGATGTAGGCGTAGGTCCAGAAGATATTGCATTAAGTCCCGATGGCTTGCTGTACACAGGATTTGCCGACGGTCGAATCGTCCAATTTTCAATGGAAGGCAAGTTGCTCAAAGAATTTGCAAATACAGGCGGCAGACCCTTGGGCATGAAGTTTGACACCAGCGGTACCTTATTTGTTGTCGATGAAGAAAAAGGCTTATTGTCGATTGATACCTTGGGCATGATTACGGTATTGGCAACCGAAGTAGCGGGCACAAAAATTGGTTACGCCGATGATTTGGACATTGCCGCAGATGGTACGATTTATTTCTCGGATGCCACCCAACGCAGTCACGACATTATTCAAGAAATCTGGGAATTGCAACCCACTGGTAGGCTATTAAGTTATCACCCAACTACCAAGGAGACGAAGGTAGAAATGGAAGGTCTGCGCTTCGCGAATGGCGTAGCAATTGGTTCAAACGATGCGTATTTATTAATCAACGAAACTTTCGGAATGGTGACGCATAAATACTGGCTAAAAGGCGTGAAAAAAGGCACAAGCGAAGTCTGGAAAAACGATTATCCCGGCTTTATTGACAACATTACTTATAATGGCAATGGTACTTTTTGGGTCGCGATTCCCAATAAAAGAATCGTGGATTTTGAAGTCTTTTACGATAAACCATTTTGGCGAAAAGTGGTTAAACGCTTACCGGAGTCATGGTCGGGTGCGATAGAGCCGCCGCCGTTTGGGATGGTAATTGGGTTGGATTTGGAAGGGGAAGTGTTGTACAATTTGCAGGATTCGACGGGGCGGATTAGTTATGTGACGAGTGTGAATGAGTTTGATGGGGAGTTGTGGATTGGGAGTTTGGAGATGGAGGCGGTGGGGAAATATTTGTTGAAAAAATAAGATACTTTCGGCATGAAAAAATTGAAAACCATAAATCATGTACTCAAAAAAAAGCATTTAGAGGTTACCTTCGTGTCTTGTTTGTTGATGTTTGGAATTCCAGTATTATTGTTTTTTATTTTGCCATTTGCCTTAATTAAGGAACATACTATCATTGGAGTTTTGATTGGAATTCTGTTTTCATGGGTAGCGGCATGGCTTTGGTGGAGTTATAGGATTGTAAAGTGGAGAATTTGGGCTTTTGAAAGTATTAATAAGAAAGATTGGAGTAAATTAGAATCAAAAGCAGTAGCACAACTTCTAACTTGGTCGATTGGACATAAGTTCGAAAAAGTAGAATTTCGTTCAAAAAATGAAGATTTAATAATTAGAAAATTAAATGAGGAGATAGAAAGACAAAATACTTCTAAATTTGATTTAGAAGAAATTGAAGATGACTTGAGTATTCCTTTTGAATCCAAGTATTTTTATAACAAAAGTGAGACAATAGGATTGTTGATTTTGGTTGTTGCTCTTACTTGCTTCGGAATTTTTCTTTTGATTGGAGATGAAATCATATACGGATTGCTTCCTTTTTTTATCGCAGTCAAACTTTTTGATTGGGAAAAATTTAAGCAGATATATAATAGAATGCCTCAAATAATTATCAATGAAAAAGGAATTAACCTGATGTTTGAGGAATTTGGATTTGTGGGATGGGATAATGCAGAGAATATTTTAGTTAATTCTGGAATTAATACTCTAAACTTACGAGTGTGGATTGAAGAAGATTTTTATGACGTTAATTTTCCATTCGGAGAAATGAATGTTTCTGATAAGGAATTATTAAAGCGAATAAATATTTATATCAAAAGGTATTATAAAAAAGTAAAATTAAATTAAAAACAAAGATAAACTTATGTTTAGACTTGACAACCAACTCGCCATCATCACCGGCGGTGCCCAAGGCATCGGCGAAGGAATTTGCGAAGTATTCACCAAAGCAGGCGCAACCGTCGCCCTCTGGGACATTACCGATAGTGGACAAGCTACCGCCGACCGCATCGCTGCCACGGGCGCGAAAATCTTCTTTCAAAAAGTAGATGTCACCGACCGCGCCTCCGTGCAGACAGCGGTGGACAAAATCATGACCGACCACGGCAGAATTGATATTTTAATCAACAATGCGGGCATTATTCGCGATCGTTCTTTTATGAAAATGAATGAGGATGAGTGGAATTCTGTCATCAATGTCAATATCAATAGCTTGTTTGTGACGGCGAAAGCGGTGTTGCCACACATGAAAGAAGCGGGCTATGGACGCATCGTTTCGGCGAGTTCGATTAATGCAATGGCAGGTGCTTTTGGGCAGACCAATTACACAGCAACCAAGGCGGCAATTCAGGGTTTTACCCGTTCGTTATGCAAGGAAGTTGGGCGATTTGGGGTGACGGTCAATTGCGTTGCGCCCGGTTTTATTCGTTCAGCTATGACGGATAGTATGCCAGATGAAGTGGTCAAAGCGGGCATTGCGACAATTCCGGTCGGTCGCATCGGTACGCCAGAAGACATGGGTTATGCCTATTTGTTTTTGTCGTCGAAAGAGGCGGGCTTTGTGAATGGAATTACGTTGCACTCGAATGGGGGCTCGTATCCGATTTAAAAAAAATATTTGTTTCATTTGAGTAAGAACCCCCAGCCAAAAAAGGGGAGCGATTCGAATTTTTGATTAAAACTCTGTTGAAATTTTCATTGCTTCTGTTTCATTTTTAAAATAGTGAAAAAGGTGCTTAAAAACAGAATTTTAATTTGAAAATGGATTTACTACACCTTTAGGAGTTGGGGGTTCTTAGGCATGAAAATCAAAATTTAAAATACAATAAAATAATGGCATCAGAAGCAATAATCAACACTCCTTACGCTACCAAGTTCGAGAAAATCGGCGACCTCGAAGGGCATCTCGGTAAAGAATTGGGACTGAGTGAATGGATAACCATTTCACAAGAGCGCATTCAAAAATTTGCGGAATCGACCAATGATTTGCAGTGGATTCATGTGGATGTAGAACGCTCGGCGAAGGAATCCCCTTACGGAACGACGATTGCGCACGGCTTTTTGGTGCTGTCGATGGCTTCGGCGTTTTCTTACCAATGCTACTCCTTTGAGAACATCAAAATGGGGCTGAATTATGGATTGGATAAGGTTCGTTTTATGAATGCCGTGAAGGCAGGCTCGGAGTTGCGGGGACGCATTTCGTTGATGGAATACAAAGCGATTGATGGCGGCGCGAAGTATAAATTGAAAGTGGTTTTTGAGATAAAAGGAGTGGAGAAACCAGCTTGCGTGGCGGAGTTTGTGGCGATGGTTTATGGAGAATAAGCGGGTACTGGGTTTTCGGTATTGGGTACTGGGCAGCTTCGGGAAATACAGATGTTTTCATTTTTTTTGTATTCTTTGATGCGCAAAGATGCAGCGCACCGACACTCTTGGTAGCACGTTTATTATTTTTTTGTAAAGCCACAGCGTAGCGGCACTATTGAATTTTTAGCACTGAATTTTCTGTTTTAAACCAAAAAATCAGTATTTTTGTTGAAAAAATGGTTTAAAATGAATTATTTTGAATTTCAAAAAGTGTTTAAGGAAACTCCTGTCATTTCAGTGAGTGATGTAAAAATGTATTTTTCGAATTTCGATAGAAACGCATTGACTCGTTGGCAAAACAAGGGGTATTTAGAGAAAATAAGAAATGGATATTACCGATTAGCGGATAATAAGCCAAAGAATGAAATGGCACTTTTTTTTATGGCGAATCGAATTTATCAACCGTCTTATATTTCTTTGCAATCGGCACTGTCACATTATGGATTTATTCCAGAAGGCGTTTTTACAGCTACTTCAATAACGACTAAAAGGAAAAGAGAATTTGATACGCTTGATAAAACATTCTCTTATCAGCAGATAAAAAGGGAATTATTTTTTGGCTATAAACTGTTTGATTTCGGTCGATTTCGGTTTAAAATAGCTTCTCCCGAAAAAGCAATTTTGGATTTTCTCTACTGCTATCCTCAATATAATTCAGTTGAAGATATGGCTGGATTGCGGTGGAATATTTTTGAAATAAAAGAGAAAATTGATTTTGAAATTTTTGCTAAGTATCTAAAAATTTTCCAGTCAAAAGCCATGAATCAACGGGTAAAATGTTTTTTAAAATATATTGAAAAATATGATGTCATTAACTGAAGTTAAAAAATATTATCCTGAAAGTCTACATTCAGAAGGAGCATTTTTATTGAGAGAATATTTGCAATATGTCATCTTAGAATTACTTTTTCAAAGTGATTATCAAGATAGGTTTGCTTTTTTGGAAGGTACTTGTTTACGCATAGTACATAACAATCAGCGGTTTTCAGAAGACCTTGATTTTGACAATTTTAATTTATCTGAAACCGATTTTGAAGCTGTTTCGGTACTCCTTAAAAATGGGTTACTGGAACTGGGTTATGAAGTAGAAATTAGAAATGTCATGCGAGGTGCGTATCACTGTTATATTCGGTTTCCAAAATTGCTATACGAACAAGGATTGAGTCCGCATAAAGAGGCAAAAATTGCCATTAATTTGGATACGGAACCTCAAAATTTTGCTTTTGAACCAGAGACTCTTTTTCTCAATAAATTTGACATTTTTACGCCTATTAAAACAACGCCGTTAGACTTGCTTTTAAGCCAAAAATTTACCGCCATTACTTATCGAAAACGAGCAAAAGGTAGAGATTTTTTCGATGTTGTTTTTTTATTGGGGATGATAAAACCAAATTATGATTTTTTGAAATGTAAGTTGAACGTTTCGAATCCAGAAGAACTAAAAGTGCATGTTTTGGAAGTTTGTGATAAGTTGAATTTCAAGGAATTAGCAAAAGATGTGCAGCCGTTTTTATTTCAGTCGAATGATGTTAAAAAAGTGCTGTATTTTAAAGAGTATTTTAAAAATGTTGATCTATGAGCAAAATAACCACCAGCGAAGACTACCTAAATTCCCTTCGCAATCGCAACTTAAAAGTCTACCTCTTCGGCGAACTCGTTCCCGAACCCGTAGACCATCCCATGATTCGCCCATCCATTAACGCCTTGGCGAAAACCTATGATTTGGCGATAGCCGCACCCGAATTGGCGGCGGTAAAATCATCATTTACAGGAGAGATGGTGAGCCGGTTTTTGCACATCTGCACGAGTGCGGAAGATTTGGTGTTGCAAAATAAAATGCAGCGGAAATTAGGGCAATTAACAGGGACTTGTTTTCAGCGATGTGTGGGGATGGATGCCTTCAATTCGTTGTATTCGGTGACGTATGAAATGGATGAGGCGAAAGGCACGACATACCATCCGCGAATGAAGGAATTCTTGACGAAAATGCATCGCGACAATCTCGTAGTTGGAGGTGCGATGACGGATGTGAAAGGCGATAGAAGTCTCGCGCCGCATGAGCAGGAAGACCCAGATATGTTTGTGCATGTGTCGCGACGGACGGCAGAGGGCGTGTACATTACGGGTGCAAAAGGGCATCAAACGGGCTGTATTAATTCACATTACATGATTGTGATGCCGACGATGCGATTGGGAGAAGGCGATAAAGCTTATGCGATTGTGGGGGCGATACCTGTTGATGCAGAAGGGATTACGTATGTATATGGTCGTCAATCGTGCGATACGCGGAGCATGGAAGGCGGGAATATTGATGTCGGCAATGCGGAGTATGGCGGACAGGAAGCGATGGTAATTTTTGAGGATGTATTTATTCCGAATGAATATATTTTCATGGATGGCGAGTATGATTTTGCGGCGATGTTGGTAGAGCGATTTACGACCTATCATCGGCGAAGTTATGTTTGTAAATGTGGCGTTGGTGATGTATTGATTGGCGCAGCGGGGGCGATTGCGGAGATGAATGGGATTCCAAAAGCATCGCACATCAAGGATAAATTGGTAGAAATGACGCATTTAAATGAGACGATTTATGGAACGGGAATCGCCGCTTCTTATCAAGGTTATGCGACCAAATCAGGAGCATTTATTGCAGATGAAATGTTGGCGAATGTGTGCAAGCATCATGTGACTAAATTGCCGTTTGAAGTGGCTCGACTGGCGCAAGATTTAGGTGGTGGTTGGGTTTCGACTTTGCCCTCTGAAAAAGATTTAAACCATCCTGAAATTGGGGCATTGCTACAGAAATATTTGCGCGGAAAAGCGACGGTGAAAACAGAAGACCGCATTCGGATTTTGCGCCTGATTGAAAATATGACGATGGGTCGAAATGCGGTGGGTTATTTGACGGAAAGCATGCATGGAGCAGGTTCGCCGCAAGCGCAACGGATTCAGATTGGAAGGATGATGCAGATGGAATATAAGAAACGGTTGGCGATGATTTTGGCGGGGATTGAGACGGAGGAGGAGAAGGATTTGGTGGCGGAAGAAGTTAGTGGGTATTTTGGGAGAGTGTTCAAAACATGATTTATATTTAAACGCTGATTGGACTGATTTAACTGATTCAAATAGATCTGATGCGGTCATTAATTTTAACAAATAAGAGCTGAAAGAAATGTCATTTATCATTCTTACATTTTTTCTATTAAGTTTTCAATCGAATATTGAAAAAACTAATTCACCTGAGGATTGTGAAGTTTGCGGAGAATATCGTGGAGGTAGAGATTTTTTTTCGTGGACAAAATTAATTTTAAATCCAAATGATAAGTACGAATATTCAGAAAGTAGGCATACCATGCAATCAAGAGAAGATAATGGGAAATGGATTTTTCAAAATGATGTTTTAATTTTAAATTCTGCTAACAAAACGAAATGGAAAGGTCGGAATAAATGGAACAAAAAAGAGAAAATGAAATTCTTTTTTAAAAAGCAAAAATGTGAAGTAAAGGAAGACTTCATTATTATCAAAAAGAACAGGAATAAAGGTTTTAATTCAGCTTATTATTCGGTATCAAAAATTGAAAAATAATTTAAAATGACAGATACAGTTTTAAAAACAGAAGCAACCAACCTCGACCTCTTCCGCAAGGAAACCCGAGCGTGGTTAGAAGAAAATTGCCCAGCAAGTATGCGGCAGCCCGTCACTTCCGCAGACGATTATTATTGGGGCGGTAGAGACGCAAATCCTTCGCCTGACCAGAAATTGTGGTTTGAGCGCATGTTGGAAAAACGATGGGTTGTGCCACATTGGCCAAAACCTTATGGCGGCGGTGGGATGAATCGCCATGAATGCAAAATTTTGACAGAGGAAATGATGGCTTTGAGTTGTCGGCAGCCGCTGTTTAGTTTTGGCGTTTCGATGTTGGGACCTGCGTTGTTGAAGTTTGCGACGGAAGAGCAGAAAGTACATTATTTGAACGAAATTGTAGAAGGAAAAATTCGTTGGGTGCAAGGCTATTCTGAGCCGGGTGCAGGAAGTGATTTGGCAGGTTTGCAAACCAAAGCGGAAGATGTAGGTGACCATTATCTGGTGAATGGACAGAAGGTTTGGACAAGCTATGGTGACCAAGGTGACATGATTTTTTGTTTGGTGCGGACAGATTTTGAAGTGTCGAAACACCATGGCGTTAGCTTCTTATTGGTTGATATGAAAACGGAAGGCGTTTCGACGGCTCCAATTAGATTGATTAGTGGAAAATCACCGTTTGCAGAGACATTTTTAGACAATGTGAAAGTACCAAAAGAGAATCTAATTGGTGCAGAAGGACAAGGTTGGACGATTGCTAAATATTTGCTGACCCACGAGCGACAGATGATTGGCGGTATCGGTGCGGTAGATAGACCAATGCCACTTTCGAAAATTGCGATTGAAGAAATTGGTTTGGCGAACGATGTGCTTGCAGATACTTATTTGCGTACCAAAATTGCGGAATTTGAAATGGATGAAGCGATTTTTGGCTACACGATTGAGCGAGCAGTTGATGAAGCAAAAGCAGGAAATAACTCTGGTGCATTGTCCTCTTTTTTCAAATACTACTATACGGAATTGAATAAAGACCGTTATGAAATGAGGCTGGCAATTGAGGGTTTTGATGGCTTGGCTTGGGAAGGCGAAGCGTCTAATCATGGTCATTTGGCGAAGACTTTTTGTCGAACGAAAGGAAATTCAATTGAGGGCGGAACTTCCGAAATTCAGTTGAATATTATTTCGAAACGAGTATTGGGGCTTCCAGGATAACAATCAGTAACTCGGTTTTTCAAACCGAGAAGCAGTCTTTCGAGTTTCCAACTCGAACAGACATAGAGGAAGAAAGAAGTAGTGAGATATCCTTATTTGGGTCGGGTTGGAAATTCGACAGACAATTGCTCGGTTTGAAAAACCGAGTTACTTAAATTATAAAAATGGCTTTAATTATAAACGAAGAGCAACAAATGCTCAAAACTTCCGCTAAGGAATTATTAAAAGAAAACGGCACAATCGCAAATTTGCGAAAACTGCGCGATGAAAATGACGCAACGGGTTACGACCAAGGATTATGGTCAAAAATGTCCGAAATGGGTTGGTCAGCATTGGCAATTCCAGAAGCATACGGTGGCTTCGCTTTCGGTTACACAGGCTTGGGGCAAGTGATGGAAGAAATGGGTCGAAATTTGACGGCTTCACCTTTGTTTTCAACAGTTTGGCTAAGTGCAACAGCGATTAATTTGGGTGGAAATGTGATGCAAAAAGAAACATTATTACCAGAAATTGCAACAGGAAATAGCATCGTTGCTTTTGCATCAGATGAAGGCAAATACCACCGTCCACATCAAGTAAAAACGACGGCAAGAAAACAAGGCAACGGCTACATTTTAAACGGCACAAAAACGTTGGTTTTGGATGGTCATGTGGCTAATAAATTTGTTGTTTCAGCAAATGTTGATGGAAATGTGGAGTTGTTTGTCGTTGATGCGAATGCAACAGGCGCAACTGCCGAACGTGTGATTATGATGGATAGTCGAAACTCAGCAACCGTCAGTTTTGAAAATGTCGAATTGAACGCAGATGCACATTTGGGTGAGTATGAAAGTGGTGCGGCTTTATTGGATAAAACCTTAGATATTGCGCGCATTGGTCTAGCTGCGGAGATGTTGGGTGGCTGCGTTGAAGCATTTGAGCGCACGATTGCTTATTTGAAAGAAAGAGAGCAATTTGGGGTGCCAATTGGTAGTTTTCAAGCGTTGCAACATCGGGCAGCCATTATGTTTGGGGAGATTGAACTGTGTAAATCGGTGGTGATAAAAGCTTTGAAAGCAATTGATTCGGATGCACCAAATTTATCTAAACTGGCGAGTTTGGCGAAAGCTAAATTAGGCGCGACTTACAAATTGGTGAGCAACGAAGGTATCCAAATGTTTGGCGGTATCGGCATGACAGACGACGAGGAAATTGGCTTTTTTATGAAGCGGGCGAGGGTAGCGCAGCAGACTTTAGGGGATACGAATTTTCATTTGGATAGGTTGGCGAAAATGAAAGGGTATTAGGCAATTTGCAATTTAAAATGGCATTGATTGAGCGAGGCTTGATGAATGTCATTTTTTGGTGTTAAATTTTTAAATTGCACTTTTTTAAATTATGCTGCCTAAAAAGCATTTCAAAAATAATCAACCATGCCACAAAACGTACGCAAAGGCGAAGAACTCAACGAGCAAAACCTCAAAGCCTTTTTGCAAAAAAACGACCTAATCAACGATGTCAATAGCGAATTGGAAGTTTCTCAATTTTCAACGGGTTTTTCTAATCTAACCTATCGTTTACAGATTGAAAATCAAGATTTGGTACTCCGTCGTCCACCTGCAGGAGCGATTAAGCGAGGGCATGATATGGGACGCGAATTTAAGGTCTTATCAGGTCTGAATAAAGCATTTTCAAAAGTACCGAAAGCGTATGCCTATACGGAAGATGCAGATATTATTGGAGCGTCTTTTTACATTATGGAAAAGGTGGATGGCATCATTTTGGACACCAAAGAAGCACACAAACGACAGATTTTACCAACTACATTTTCAACGATTGCCAATAGCTGGATGGACACTTTTGTAGAACTACATCAAGTTGATTATCAGGCGATTGGATTAGGTGACTTAGGTAAGCCAGAAGGGTATGTCGAGCGACAAGTTCGCAATTGGGGCAAGCAATATTTGAAAGCAGCAACCGAAGAAATCCCTGCTGCCTTGGGCGTGATGAAATGGCTTAATACACACCAACCGACCACTTACGACCATGCCTTAATTCACAATGATTACAAGTATGACAATGTCGTCTTTAAAGACGATACTTGGCAAGAAGTTCGGGCAGTTTTAGATTGGGAAATGAGTACCTTGGGTGACCCGCTAATGGATTTGGGCACCTCTTTGGCTTATTGGTCAATGCGTTCAGATTCAGATTTTATTACCAAAGGATTTCCTTCTCCGACCGCTATGGATGGCAACCCTGGTCGTAATGAGTTGGTTGAAATGTACGCTAAAAAAAGCGGTCGTTCGATTGATAATTTGGTGTTCTATTATGCCTTCGGTTTGTTTAAAATTGCGGTGATTGTGCAGCAAATTTATTACCGATATGATAAAGGATTGACAACTGACCCACGTTTTAAAGAATTGAATAAAGCGACCCAATTGTTTACCACGATGGCCTGGCAAGCGATTCAGAAGGGACGAATTGAAAAATTATTTTAGTAACGTTAGTAACTCGGGTTTTCAATCCGAGCAGCTGTCCTTTGGATTTCCAATCCGAAAAAATACACAAACATGAATTACACCGAAATAAAATATAAAAACGAAGGTGAAATCGCCTACATCACCCTTTACCGACCAGAAAAACTCAATTCCTTAACCGAAACCATGTTAAGCGAATGGCGGTCTTGTCTAAAAATGATTTCCGAAGACAAAACCTGCCGCGTAGTCATCGTTAATGGCGCAGGAAAATCTTGGTCAGCAGGCGTCGATTTAGCCGTTTTTCAACGCATCAAAATCGAACCGGGTTACGGAGCATGGGAAGACGGACAAGAAATTATGCGCTTATTGGAAACCATGCCACAAGTCACAATTGCCCAATTGAATGGCTATTGTTTCACAGGAGCACTGGAAATTTTGATGGCATTTGACCTCATTATCGCAGCCGATGAAGCGAAATTAGGGGACACGCACACCAAATGGGGCATTCCTCCAAAATGGGGGATGACGCAACGTTTGGCGCAACAAGTCGGCTTGCGCAAAGCAAAAGAATTGTCGTTTACCGCCAAAACCTTTACTGGCAAACAGGCAGCAGAGTGGGGCTTAGCCAATCAATCTGTTCCTTTGGCGGAGTTGGAAGAAACCGTGCAAGAATTAGCCGCAAAAATCATTGAAAACAGCGGACAAACCATCGCAGCAGTAAAAAATTTATACCATTTTGGTAGCAAACATTCGCTATTGGAAGGTTTGGAATATGAGCGCAATTACAAAACGGAATTGACGGATAAAGCGGATGATTTATTGAACTTTAAGAAGAAAATATAAAAGAGGTGTCAGGAGTCAGGGAACAGGTATCAGAAAGGGCACATGATTGACCTAATAGTCTAAAAGCGAAGCCTTCTGCCCCCTGACCCCTGACCCCTGTCTCCTGACACCTAAAAAGAATATGGCAAAAGATAAAAATAACATCCGCGAAGACCTCGCA
>JBLHWU010000080.1:0-25505 GCA_047629355.1 Saprospiraceae bacterium
TAAGATTTTTTCGATAGTTTTCTTTTAAAAATCGTTGCATGGTCTGCATCACGGAACTATTTTTAAGAGGAAAATAGCGGAATAAAGATGTTTTCAAATTACCCCAATAAATAGTGTCACTTACTTAGTAATTATTCATGTATCAAATGTAAGGCTGACTTCCTGAAAGACTTCTTTCAAAAAAGATGGCTTTTTCTCAGCTTTACATTTGATGTACCACCAGCTATTGAAACTTAATAACGGTAAAAAAAATCACAATGGAAAACCTAACTTATAAAGACTTAACATCTCCATTCAAATTACGGAAACTTTCTGAACTTGAAGACCGAAAACCAGCACATGCTTTGGTAGAAAATACGGATTTAGTAATTGTCAAATATGATGATAATGTTTCTGTATTGTATGGTCGTTGTTTGCACCGAGGGGCAATGATGGCAGATGGACATGTAGATGGTGACAACATCATTTGTGGCGTACACGACTGGGATTATCGAATTGATACAGGAGTGAGTGAATACAACAATAAAGAGGTTTTATATAAATTCAAATCGGCTATTTATAGAGGGTCCGTTTATGTGGACAAAGCAGATGTGATTGCTTACGAAGAAATACATCCACAGCCTTTTAATAGAGATGAATATTTGGGTACTTATGCTGATACGAATCCTGAGAATACAGAACCTTACGTGGGCTACATCAAGCATCTCGCCAAGCATGGTCTGAGTAAGTACGGGCATCATGGTCCTTCTGCGTCAATGGGCGTTGATAGAAATACTTTGCCTAAATGGGAAAACATTCAATTTCTGCCTGCCCAATTATCTCGCCAACCGTTGTTAGACCACGAAGAGGTGAAAACGAAAGTAGTCATTGGTCCAAATGCTAAAAAACCTTTAGAATTAGACATACCTATTTTCGTATCAGATATGTCTTTTGGGGCATTATCCCGAGAAGCAAAAATCGCATTGTCGAAAGGCGCGGAAATGGCAGGCACGGGTATTTGTTCGGGAGAAGGCGGAATGTTGCCTGACGAGCAAGCCAGTAATAGTCGTTATTTTTATGAATTGGCTTCGGCGCAGTTTGGTTTCTCTTGGGACAAGTTGGAAAAAGTACAAGCTTTTCATTTCAAAGGTGGGCAAGGTGCAAAAACGGGAACAGGTGGACACCTTCCTGGCAATAAAGTCGTTGGCGAAATCGCGAAGGTAAGAGGATTAGAAGAAGGTAAAACGGCAATTTCTCCAGCTACTTTTCCTGATTTTCATGGGGTTAAGGATTTTAAAAAATTCGCCAAAAAAGTCAGAAAAATAACGGGTGGCATTCCTATTGGTTTTAAAATTGCCGCTTCCCGACTTGAAGAAGATATTGATTTTGCTCTAGAAGTAGGCGTTGATTATATTATTTTAGATGGTCGTGGCGGCGGAACAGGTTCTGCACCGACTATTTTAAGGGACAACATTAATGTGCCTACCATTCCAGCATTGGCGAGGGCAAGGAAGCATTTGGATAAGCGCAAAAAGAAAGGGGCGAAAGGTGTGACCTTAGTTGCTACAGGTGGTTTGCGTGTTCCGGAAGACTTTGCGAAAGCGATGATGTTGGGTGCAGATGCGATTGCGGTTTCCAATTCGGCATTGCAGGCGATTGGTTGTTTGGGTATGCGGGCTTGTGGTTCTAACAATTGCCCTGTAGGTATTGCGACTCAAAAACCAGGTTTGCGTCAACGACAAGAAATTGATAAATCAGCTGAACTGTTATTCAACTTTTTTACGGCGGCAAATGACTTAATCCGGGTTGTGGCGAGAGCTTGTGGTTATGATGATGTCACCAAATTTAACAAGGATGATTTGAGTACATTCGATTATGATATGCACCGTTTGACAGGCATAAACTATGCAGGGATTCATTCTTTAAATAAGGGATTTAAAAATTAAAAAGCCACTTCTAAAAACATAAGTAATGAGCAAAAACATAACTTGGCATAAAGTATTAGAAAACCCCGCAGACCTTCCAGAAGGTCGTGTAATGACAGTTACAGCGGAACACAAAACCTTTTGTTAACCCATCATGGCGGCAAATTTGGTTGTTTAGACAATAAATGTCCGCATCAAGGTGCTCCATTAGGAGAAGGCTCTATTGAAAATGGATTATTGCGTTGCCCGTGGCATGGTTGGGATTATGACCCCATTAATGGAAAAGCACCAGGGCATGATGATGGAGTCGAAACATTTCCTGTAGACATTAGGGAAGATGGTATTTATATTAGAATTCCAGAAGAAGAAAAACGAGAAAGAAGCATTAGTGATGTCGTTGCCGAAACACTCACAAACTAGGGATTAGATACTGTTTTTGGAATGGTTGGTCACTCCAATTTAGGTTTGGCAGAGGCACTGAGGCATCAAGAAGAAAAAGGGAAACTGCGTTATTTTGGAGTTCGGCACGAAGGTGCAGCGGCATTTGCAGCTTCTGCTTATGGAAAATTAACAGGTAAACCAGCCGCGTGTTTTACCATCGCAGGTCCTGGCGCAACTAACTTATATACCGGACTTTGGGATGCTAAAGTTGACCGAGCACCTATTTTGGCATTGACAGGACAGGTTGATTCACAGGTGCTTGGAACAGGCAATTTTCAGGAATTGGATTTAATCCAAGCGTTTAGTTCCGTCGCAGTATTTAACCATAGAGTTGGGCGAGACAGCAAGCATGCAGAATTAGCAAGTTTGGCAATGAAACATGCTTTATTAAGACGAGATGTGGCACATTTGACTTTCCCTGATGAAATTCAGACAATGCCTGCTCCTGATGAAGAAGCGGGTTCACCTGAAGGGCGCATTACGCCCATCAATATTTCGCCGCCAAAAGAAATGCTCGACAGTGCGGTCAATCTACTAAATAAAACGAAGCGACCAATCATTATTGTAGGGCATGGTGCTAAATTTAGTATGGATGAAATCATCCTATTAGCAGAGGAGTTAAATGCTCCAATCCTAACTACATTTAAAGGGAAAGGACAGATTTCTGACAGTCATCCTTTAGCAGGTGGAGTCATAGGAAGAAGCGGTACGCCCATTGCTTCGTGGTTAATGAATGAATCTGATTTAATTCTTGTTTTTGGAGCATCTTTTTCTAAACATACGGGGATTACGCCTAAAAAGGTTATTATTCAAGTGGATTTTGACCCAATGGCGTTGAGTAAACATCATAAGGTGGATTGTGCGGTATGGGGTGAAATATCAACAACAGTAATTTCTCTTTTTGATAATCTAAAAGGACAAACGACTACGCTTGACCAACGCTCTGATGTGGCAAACCGATGGAAAATATGGCGCGCAGAAAAACAGAAAAGGCTATTAGAAGATAGAGGAGAAGGCGTTAGTTCTGTTGCCGTTTTTGAAGCGCTCAATCGCCATGCGCCCGAAGATGCTGTGATGTGCGTAGATGTTGGAAATAATGCTTATTCCTTCGGTCGATATTATGAAAGTAAATCAAATAATCGCTTTCTGATGTCAGGTTATTTGGGGTCAATTGGTTTTGCTTTACCTGCTTCTATTGGAGCATGGGCAGCTGTTGGTAGTGAGCGAAAAGTAATTGCAGTAGCAGGAGATGGTGGTTTTGGGCAGTATTTGGCTGACTTTACAACTTTGGTTAAATACAACATGAATGTCACTGTCATTATTATCAATAATGCAGAGTTGGGTGAAATTTCAAAAGAACAGCGAGCTGGGGAATTTGAAGTTTGGAAAACGAAACTGGCCAATCCAAATTTTGCAGAATTTGCTCGTTCGTGCGGGGCATTAGGTTTTAGAGTGGAAAAAATGGAAGATTTGGACGCAGCTTACGAAGCGGCTATTGGACACAATGGACCTGCTTTGGTTGAGGTAATGGCTGATGTGAATTTAATCTAAAGTGGCTTAATTCCTCTGGGCTCTGTCCTAGGGTTCATAAGTAACACGTACTAATTAATCAGGTAATTTTTAAACCTGATTAATCACTACGTGTTACTTGCCATCGATTTTAGTAATTTTAAAAAAAATAAACAATGTTCGAATCATTCAGTATCATATTATCATTGGCTGCTTTATTTAGCTATATCAATTATCGCTGGTTCAAATTACCAACTACCATTGGTTTAATGATTTTAGCATTGGTTAGTGCCATTGTCATCATCAACTCAAAACCTTTAATACCGACGTTTTACGAGTTCTTTTGTAGCATGGTATTGACTTTGGATTTTGAATCCATTTTGATGGATATGATGCTGAGTTTCTTATTATTTTCGGGCGCAATGCATGTCAATTTAGAAGCATTAGGCAAAGAGAAAAAACCCGTTCTTCTTTTTGCTACCTTAGGTGTTTTGATTTCTACGGCGTTGGTTGGTGGTTTATTTTTTGGTGCAAGCCAATTATTTGGACTAGATATTCCTTTTTTGCATTGTCTTTTGTTTGGCGCATTGATTTCGCCAACTGACCCAATAGCCGTACTCGCTATTTTGAAAGAAGGTGGCGTAAAGGAAAGTTTGAAACTAAAAATAGAGGGGGAATCTTTATTTAATGATGGGGTTGGAGTTGTTGTTTTTACTGGCATTTTGTTGGTAATCGAAGCTCAAAACATGGGTGGACATTCCGTTTCGGGCGAAATACTTACCCTGTTTTTAGAAGAAGCTGTTGGCGGTATTTTATATGGTTTATTACTGGGTTTTGTGGGTTGGAAATTGATAAAATCCATTCAAGAAAATTCGCATTTAGCCATTTTATTAACCCTTGCAGTTGTCATGGGTGGTTATGCTTTGGCATCTATTATCCATGTATCTGGTCCTTTGGCAATGGTGGTGACGGGCTTGTTTATTGGAAGCAAAATTAATCGAACTGATTTTTCAGCAGCTTGTCGAGAAGAACTCAATTCTATTTGGGAAATTTTGGATGATACTCTAAATGCCGTATTGTTCGTATTGATTGGTTTGGTGATTCACTTGATTAATTTTCAAATGGATTATTTAATGTTAGGATTAGTTACCATTTTCATCGTTTTATTTGCTCGATTTATCTCGGTTATTATCCCGTTTTCCTTATTAAAACATCCAAAAGAAAATTCAGTTTCAACTATTTCGGTGTTGACGTGGGGCGGTCTTCGTGGAGGAATTTCCGTTGCGCTCGCATTGTCTTTAAGTGAAGAATTATCAAGCGATATCTTGATATTTGTAACCTACACCATCGTCTTGTTTTCTATAATAATTCAAGGTCTAAGTTTGGGTAGAGTTGTCAAATTTTTCAAATAAAAAAAAAGTGGGGAAAAGCAGAATTCTTGTTTTTGGGAATGATTTCTCAAGTTTTTTTAAATTTTAAACCAGGAAACAACACTCACTTACTCGTATGGGTCTAGAGGTGTCGATTATTTAAGGTTAGTAAAATAATAAGTTACTCAATTGGACAGAGAATAATTTTTCTCAATTTTTATTTGAAAGAAGGATAATTGTTGATAGTTTGACTGATTTCAAGTGAAAATTGAGGAAAATTTGTCCTGTCCAGGTGAGGAAGTTATTTTTTCACCGTTACTTACCTACTTATAATTCTATTTTAGAAAAAAAATCACTGTTGGATGCCTTTTGCAAATATTGAATCTGCTGGTTTCATACGCTAAAAAACCTTACGTCGACGCCCTTCTCACCTCCCCATGCACCAAATCCATATACAACCCACTCAACTTCCGACTCATCTCACCAAATCCTCCATTTCCAATCACTCGTCCATCAATTTTTGTCACCGGTGTCACCCCACCAAACGTCCCAGTCACAAAAGCTTCATCTGCGCCATAGACATCAAAAAGCGAGAAATTCCGTTCAAAAACAGGAATGTCCTGTTCTTTACAAACCCGAACAATCGCGCCGCGCGTAATACCATTCATACAATATTGTCCCGAAGAAGTCCAGACCTCGCCATTTTTAATCATAAAGAAATTGGTCGCATTGCAAGTCGAAACCATACCATGAATGTCCAACATCAACGCTTCATCTGCGCCCGCTTCGATAGCTTGCACGAGTGCCATCACTTCGTGGAGTTTGCTGTGGCAATTCAATCTTGGGTCTAAATAATCGGGAGAACCGCGCCGAATCGTACTGGTAAATAAGGTAACGCCGCGCTCTTGACTTTCTTTGGAAGCCGCTTTGTGTTCCGCAATCACCACCAAGTTTGGCCCAGAAATAGTTAACCTTGGGTCTTGCGAAGGCGTCTTTTTAATCCCGCGCGTCATCATAAAACGAAGGTGGACATTGTCGTGCATTTCGTTTTTACGAACGACTTTCCAGAGTTCAGCGGTGAGTTCAGTTTTGGTCATGCCGACATTCATTCCGATAGTAGCAGCGGCGGTATAGAAGCGGTCGAGGTGTTCGTCTAGGAAGACCAATACGCCGCCGTGTAAGCGCAGAGCTTCCCAGATGCCGTCGCCGACGAGGTAGCCGCTATCAAAAACGGAAATTTTGGCATCTTCGCGTTTGAAGAATTCGCCGTTGATGTAGATTTGGACGTCCTTGTTGCGGTCGTCTGGAATTGCGTTGTGAGTTCCGTGTACCATGATTTTTTAAGGCGAAGGTAAATTTTTCGAGCGGAATTTGGGAATGCAACGTGATTTTATTTAGCTAGGGTGTAAGAAATAATTTTCAATCTGGCAAGGCGGCGAAATACTCATTGACAAATGTTTGTTGTCCTTTGTAAAAGATATTTGTGGTATTGAAATTAATGAGAATACCTTTCGGAATCTTTAAATACTTCATATAGGACAGTAGTGTCGCTTCGTAAATAGGGTAAAATTTTAAAACAGATTTATTTTTAATAAGAATCAAATCATCAACAAGGATGTCATACCTCATTTGACAATCCAAAATTATACCTTTGTGAGGGACTTTTATTTTTTGTTGTGTTTTGGTTTCGTATCCTGCTAATTTCAATTCATAGAGTATGGCTTGTTCGTAATCATTCTCTAATAATCCTGGACCTAAGGTTTTGTGAACTTCGATAACTGCACCGATAATATCGTGAGTCATCCCATCAAGGTAACTTTTTGTAATTAAACTCGTAGTCTTTGTGTGTGTTTTTTCTATTTAAAAAAAACAAAACCATAAAATTATAATCTAAAAAAAAAGTGATAAGCCAACTAATAACAATTCTTTTTAGCACATATTCCACATAGTAATTTCACATAGACACAGAACTCTTCCTAGCAAAATGATAGGGCACAGCCATTTTTTAAAAAAAATTACTGAAACCAATTTACTCTAAAAGTACCACGAATGGCTTTTATTCAGCTCAAAAAAGCTATGTAAGTACCTGGACATAATTAGTCGAATATCTAAAAAGTATCTTTTTTCATTATTTTCCTCTAAAAAATACTTCAATAAAGGGATTATTTAAGAATTTTTTAGAGAAAACTAACGAAAAAACCTTACTCCTTTGATTGTTCGATTATTTATGTCCAGGTACTTATCTATGTGAAATTGCTATGTGCAGCTATGTGTTAAGTAACGCATAGTAATTAACCCAAGTTCGCACAGAAAACCTAATCCAACTTTATCTCTTCATACTCCTTAAACAAAGAATACTGCACCTTCTCCACTTCCTCCTGATATTTCTTAAAATCCGTCGCCATCAAGCCATTGATTTTAGCCAAAACAGCATTCATATCAGTCTTCAAATTCCGTAACAGAATCTGAGCCGATTGACTTGGCGCCCCATCCGAATCTCGCAAATAACGCATCACCGGCCAAAGTTTCGAGGTCAATTCATCAGGGTTCCGCTGAATACCTTTTTGCTTTTCTGGCGACATGTACAATTTTTCCAACGTAGAAAGACTATCTTGAATCGCTTTCGCCAAATCCTTCACCTCCGTTTTCAAACTATCAGGAACGTTCGCCAAAGCAGTATCTACCCGCTTCATCGTTTTGCGCGCTTCCTCAATTTGTTTCCAGCCTTTATCCGCGATTGCAACGATTTTATTATACTCTTTCAAGGAATTTTGTACTGCTTTTCTATCCCCCATTGACATCTCCACGCGCGGGTCAGCTTTTACCATAATTCTCGTCGAATCTTTCAAACCTCCATACGTCAGCACCACTTTATAAGCACCTGGTAAGACATCATAACCCGATGGCATATTCGCATCTGGCTTCACTGGACGCCGCGAAGGCCATCGAACACCATCATGCCGCATATTCCAATAAAAACGGGTCATTGCCGTATCAATTTTTGTGGAATACGTCCGAATGGTATCGCCAGCAGCATCCATGATTTGGACTTTTACTTTCTTAGGCTTTTTATCTTTATCCCCTTTTTTATCCTTGTCATCTTTAGTGTCAGACATAGATTCTTTCTTATTTCCTTTGCCTTTTTTACCTTTCTTTTCATTCTTTTTGACCTCCGTTGTTTCTTCTTTTTCAGGTGCTTTATAATCAGGGTTCAACCAAACCGTCAACATTGGCTGCGGATTTCCATTACTTCCACGAAACATCGCATCGGCGGTAAATCTAGTCCCATCTACAGATTTTCGTTCCGATAAATAACCATCTGTCGCCCCCATAATCGCAAATGGTTTATCCAATACTTTACCATTCGTTTTCGCGATTTCCCGCAAAGGGCGAATGTCATCCAAAATCCAAGCAGCCCGTCCAAATGTTCCAATAATCAAATCATGCTCGCGTGGATGAATTTTCAAATCACGGGTACTGACCGATGGAAAATCCTTCCATTTGTTCCAAATGTTACCACCGTCTATGGTAAAAAACAAACCGTAATCTGTTCCTAAGAATAATAAATTCGGAACTTCTGGGTCTTGTACAATCGACAAAGCATGTCCAGTTACCTTATTTTCATCGACAATTCTTTTGAAAGTTACACCGTAATCTTTCGTATGATACGCCATCGGTCGCCAGTCATTTCGACGATAATCATTAACAATAATAAACGCTTCGCCAGGGTTCTTTTCAGAAACTTCAATGAATGGAATCCAGCTACCCGGACGTGCGCCCGTCAACTGACTCGCGACATTCGACCAGTTCTTACCGCCATCTTTTGTAATTTGCAAATTGCCATCATCCGTCCCAACCCAAATCACATTCTCATCCGCAAGACTCGGCGCAATCGCAATAATCGTGGTATAATTCTCCGCATTTGTTGCATCAATTGTCAAACCACCACTGATGGCTTGCTTCTGCTTCGTCGTATCATTGGTCGTCAAATCTGGAGAGATAATCTCCCAAGTCTGCCCACAATCCAAACTCTTATGCACAAACTGACTTCCAAAATAAATCCCACAATCGTGCTTCGGACTTTGCGCCAAAGCAGCATTCCAATTGAAGCGCAACTTCTCGCCATCAGGATGCACAGGCTTAATAAAATTCGTCTTCCCCGTCTTGGTATCTACCAATCCCATATTTCCACCCTGCGACATCGCATACGCATATCGTGGGTCATCTCGTCGAATCAACACATCAAATCCATCCCCAAAATAAATCTCCTGCCAATGGTGATTCCGAATACCACCCGACTGCCAAACCTCGCTCGGTCCAATCCATGAACCATTGTCCTGCATACCGCCACAAACGCGATACGGCACACTCATATCATAATCAATGTGGTAAAATTGCGCCAATGGCAAATTCTCTACAAACCGCCAAGTTTTACCACGGTCGCGCGAAATATTCAAACCACCGTCATTCCCTTCAATGATATAATTCGGCTTAGTTGGATGTACCCAAAACGCATGATGGTCTGGGTGAACTTCTGACCAATTCACAAATTCTTCCCAGTGCTTTCCGCCATCTTCACTTTTTGAAATTTCCGTCCAAGAAGAGTAAATTCGGTTTTCATTAATTGGGTCAACCCAAATGTCAGAGTAATAAAAGGGTCGGTTCCCCATCATCTCATCCGTTGACGTTTTTTTCCACTTAAAACCACCGTCTGTACTTTTATAAAATGCATTCTCTTTAGCTTCCACTAATGCATAAACAATGTCCGGATTAGACGGTGCAATCGCCAAACCAACCCGTCCCAAAATTCCTTCTGGCAAACCATCTTTGTCCGTCCGCTTCTTCCAAGTATCACCACCATCAAAACTTACGTAAATACCTGACCCTTCGCCACCAGAATTGAAGGTCCACGGCTTCCGACCATGTTCCCACATTGCCGCAATTAACTTGTTAGGATTACTTGGGTCAACGATGAGGTCAGCACAGCCGGTTTCATCATTGATGTAGAGAATTTTATCCCAAGTCTTACCACCATCTTTGGTACGATAAACGCCGCGATGCTCAGATTTGCCCCAAGCTGGTCCAACTGCCCCTGCATACACCACGTCAGGATTGTCGCGGTGAATAATGATGCGGTGCAAGACTTTGGTCTCTTCCAAGCCCATCAATTTCCAGTTTTCACCGCCATCTAATGTTTTAAAAATACCGCCACCAGAGTTGTGAGAGTTTCGAGGATTCCCTTCGCCTGTTCCAACCCAAACCTGGTCAGGATTCCTTTGATTAATCGTCAAAGAACCGATGGATTGGATAGGCATTTTATCAAAAATCGGCTGCCACGTAATGCCGCCTGATTCAGATTTCCAGACACCGCCCGAAGCGGTACCGATGAAAATATTATTGTCATTGGTCAAATCTACGTCAATTGCCGTGACGCGCCCACTCATACCTGCAGGACCAATATTCCGGATTTTGATGTTTTTTAATTGGTCGAGATTAACTTTTTGAGCGGTCATTTCTGGTAGAAAAAATAGGCTCAGTAAGAGGAATAGGAGTATTTGTTTCATATTTTTGTTATTGAATTACAAGTGATTGTTATTTAAAAAGTCAAATGGGATGACGCGAAATTAAGGAAAAAGGGAGAACTTTGGGAGATTGTCTTTTTTTCTTAATTTTGACGGAAGGTTCATCCTGCAATTTTTGATTATGAAGATTACGAAACTAAGTAACGGTAAAAAAATAACTCCGCCATCTATCAAGTATTTCTTGTGCTCTTATTTTCCACTTTTGGCTCTACAGTGAAAAGTATTGGTCAATATGATAAGCGAGAAAATCGTAAGATTTTCGAGCTTCAAAAAAACAGTACGCATTGCCTACGGCAATGCGGAAGGGGTTCTTGAGGGAGAAAAACGGTTTTTGTAAAACTATTTTCTCCCTCAAACTCCCTTTGTTAAAACTTACCCACAGTTTTCACCGTAGTGTCCCACTTTTTAAACAGTCATTATGTATAGATAACTCCTATTTAAAAAGTAAACATCTTTTGTCATTTCGACCGACGTGGAGAAAAAGACCAAAATAAATGTTGCCAGATGGCGGAGTTATTCTTTCACCGTTACTTACACTGATAATCAAGGATTTATTGATTTTTTGCTAACCCACCGAAAAGACTTAGACTTCATCACCGCTATCGAAAAAAAAATCAACATTAATCTAGAATCACTTCTATAATTTTTAGGTTAAAATAACTAGGAAGAAAGGAAAAAATCAAAACCTTTCCTCATCATTCTCCTTTATCGGACTCGAATAAATCTGACTCTGCTTCTTTTGCTGATTAATTCGATAATGAAAAGACAACACAATTGCTCGCGATTGCCATAGAAAATTATCTTCAGAATAGAACGTTTCATCTTCTGAAAACGAGCGGCGGCGACGGGAATTAAAGAGGTCCCTAATACTTAAAGTCGCGGTCCCATTATTTTTAAGCATATCAATACTCGTAGCAAAATCTAAAGCGATCATCGCTTTATTTACACCTTGTGTGGTGGTTCGGGGAGCGGAATAACTGAGCGTCAGTTGAGAATTTAGTTTGTCCCAAAAGGTAAACCGAGAAATGGTCTTAGAAGTTAAGGAAAAAGATTCTCCGCCAACGTAAGTCTCTTGTCTTTGAAATTCGTAAGTTCCGCCCGAAAAGGAATGAAAGAGATTCAGGTCTCCATTCAGCCGCCACCACTTGGTGAGCAGTAAAGAATAAGTTAGCTCGATACCATAATTTCTTTTAATGTCTATATTTTCTGCCTGCGTTATCGTGGTTTCTGGAAATCGTTCATCGACCCTTTGTATGCGTTTCATGACATCATCCGTTTTGCGAAAATAAGCGATAGCACTCAAGGTTCCTCTGTCCCAATACTTAATATAGCCTAGTTCAAAAATGTGCGTAAACTCTGGACGAATTTCGGGATTGCCTCGCCAAATATTGCGGCGGTCTCTCAGAGTAAAAAATGGGGTCAAATCCAAGAAAGTAGGCCGTTCAATCCGCCGACTATAACTCAATTTAAGCCCACTATCATTGAATAAATCATAACCGATAAACGCATTCGGAAAGTAATTTATAGATTGACTGATGTTATTTTCACCGTTTATTGCCAATCCTGATTCAATATCTGCATACTCAACTCGAAGACCAGTTTGGAAAGAAAACCGTTCAATTTTATTGCCATAATTGGCGTACAAGGCATGAATAATTTCTTCGTATTTGAAGTTATTGACAAAGTTTGTATCTGCCATTTCTAGGTTATCAATTATCTCTTTTGCGCTGTAATCTGCTGTAATACTCCGAAACGAACTTTGGAATCCGCCTTCAAATTTTGATTCTTTTCCAAGTGGCAGCACATAATACGATTTAAGAATGAGTACCTCGTTGCCAGAATTATTACTCGTTATTTGACTAAAATCAGAAGTGTCTAATTGCCTGTTTTCGCCATCAAAATACGTTTCTTCATAGAATGAATTTTCTAAAACCGTTTCCTTTTCATACCAAATATCTGTAGTTACCTGATGTCCTTTCTTGGCAAACGATTTCTTATGTCTCAAAAAGGCACTTAAGTTCCGTTCTTTTTCTGTTTCCTTTTCCTGCCGCTTGGTAATCAAGTGAATATGCTCAGGCGAGCCAAAAGCATCTTTATAAATGAGTTCAGAGGTGTTTTTATCCTTGTTTGTTCGGTAATAAAATGAAGTCGTTAAGGTATTTTTTGGATTGAAGTAATAGTCTGCGCCGATTCTAAAGTTAATCGGCAATCCCCGCTGTTCATGCGTTCTGTCCATGTTAACATACAGCGTACTATCTGAATTTTCAAGATTAAAAAATCTATTTCGATGATTGCCCAAACCTGGTCGATTGACGTACCACGCGCCCATACCTGTGAAAAAGTTGAGCTTATTTTTTCGGTAATTCATATTGACGCCTAAGCCAAAATTATCAGGATGCCCAACATTTGAGGTGACTGACCCATTCAAGCCTTTTTGCTCATTTTTCTTCAAAATAATGTTGATAATTCCTGCCGTTCCTGCCGCTTCATATCTTGCCGAGGGATTGGTAATTATTTCAATCCGGTCAATCGCATTGGCTTGAATTTGTCGCAATCCATCTGAATTCTCTCCGTCGATTAACAAGGAAGGTTGCCCATTCAACAAAATACGGGCACTACCACTACTCCTCAGACTAACATTCCCATTAATATCAATCCAAACGCCTGGTACATTTTTCAAAATATCCTCTGCAGTCCCTCCTTCACTGACCAAATCTTTTTCAACGTTGAATACCCGCTTATCCAAACTCATCATGACAGAACTCTTCTCTGCCCGGACTTCCACGTTTTGCAATGTCTCCAAAATCGGCATCAATTCGATGATTCCCAAATCCCAAACGCCTTGTTTATTAGTCAACCGAATTCTATCAATTGTCTTCGCTTGGTATGCAATAAACTCTATTTTAAGGAAAAACATTTCTAGATTGGTTTCTATGAAAAACTTACCTTTTTCATCTGAAAGCGTACCAATCACAATTGAACTATCTTTTAGCGAATAGAGTGAAATAGTGGTATATTCTAAGGGGTTTTTGGTTTTTTCATCTACGATAATACCTGTAATGGTAAGATTCCCTTCTGAAAATAGTACTCCTTTATGTTCATAACTTGGGGTTCCATTGTTCTGGCCTTTCGCCAAAGCAATGCAGATAAATAATGAAAATAGAAGCGATAAATTTACTTTCATACTGAAAATATTGCAGGATATTTTAGAAAGCACTTTGGCGAAATGCTAGTTAAGTAATCATAGAATTCACGTAGTAATTTTCTTCAAATACTTATCTATTGCAATTTTAAAAAGGGGGGAAATTAATAACTAAACAAGATACATGGAACTGCACCAAAAATCATGCTATGATTTGGTTAGCATTTGAGATAGGGAAGATGATTTGGATTATAATTATTCTGGTTCTGGTTTTGCAACGGCGAATATTACCAGAGGATGTCCGCCCTTTACACTTAAATTGGTCAACAAATGAACCGATTGACTTCCTAATTGTTTTTAAAATTGAGCGTTGAATCAAATCAACGAATTACTAAAATAACACGTAGAAATCGATTTTTTAAAAAATAGTCATCAATATTATGAAAAATTTAAAATCTATCGCACTCGGCATTTGCTTATTTAGCACCGCCTTATTCACGGTATCTTGTGGCAGTACAAGCACTAGCGACAATGCCCACGAAACGGGTAAAGAATACACATCCGCTTACGTTTGTCCAATGCACTGCACAGACAGTGGCGCGGCAGAAATGGGTACTTGCCCTGTTTGTAAAATGGATTATGTAGCGCGCGATAAGCACATTGAAGGCGGGCATACGCATTAGAAATGATGAATTATTAATGATGAATGATGAATGAAAGCAGGTTAGGTTTTGCTCATCATTCATCGCTTTTTATTTTGGTTTTGCATTCTTGCCTAAGAATTCTCGCAAGTGATATAGCTAATTAAAGTTAGCGTGTTTTGAAACAACGACTAAACTTTAATAAAAGATAGACAAGTTCGGGATAAACTTTATCTTTCTTTAATTCCAACTTGGATTTAATCAACTACTACGCGAGCAGGAGAAATGGACTATCAAAGAATCTCCCATGGAATACTTATCGAATCCCTGTGATATAAGTAATCAATTTTAGTTTCTAACGCTGAATCAAATCCAAAACTATAGTTCATAAGCAAGACACTAATCTTAAGGTTTATGTTACAAAATACTGTTAAGAATTTTGTTTTGTGTCAATATTAGCTTGATTAACCATTGTTTTATTCATAAAAATCTCGTTATTCAATAAAAATTTATATTCAGCATATTCTACATCGTTAATATCCCTGCCATGAATTTCAGTAATTTGTCCTATCGCAAAACCATAATCTTTTTTTATTTTTAAACAAAAAATATTGTTAAATAACAACATACTTAGTGCAATAACCCTTAAATAACTACCTACTTGATTTGAGAAGTGAGAAAATCCTAAGATTCCCGAGTTTCCTAAAACCTCACCCGCCTCGCCTTCGGCAAGGCCGGTGGGGTTATTCAGGGGTAAAAACGGTTTTATAAAAACCGTTTTTACCCCTGAAACTCCATTTATTTTAGACAGGTAGTTATTTCTGATTCAAACTCCCTACTCACTCCGCAACGACTCCACCGGATTCATCATCGCCGCCCTTACCGACTGATAACTCACGCTCAAAAATGCAATCGCTACCGCCACAAAAGCTGCTGCGGCAAACACCCACCATTCAATATCGACGCGATACGCAAAGTCTTCCAGCCAGCTATTCATCAGCCACCAAGCGACCGGCGCAGCGATTACCATCGCAAGAATAACCAATTTTAAAAAGTCTTTGGAGAGCAAACTGATAATGCCCGTCACGCTTGCGCCGAGGACTTTACGAATGCCAATTTCTTTCACCCGCTGGGTTGCCGCATGGGTCGCCAAACCGAATAAACCAAGGCAGGAAATCAAGATAGCCAACAGTCCCAACCCACGACAAGTTGCCGACAGCCGCTGCTCATCTTCGTAAAAGCGATTGATATTTTCATCCATAAAAGAACCGCCGAAAATTTGCTCGGGCAGTACCTTATCAAAGCCCGTTTGGATAGCTGCAATTGTATTGGGAATGTCACCATTCCGAATTTTAACGGCAGCTTGCGAGTATTCATCTTTTGCGGTCGTAATCACCGTTGGTTCGTGTTCGTTACGCAAAGAATGCGTATGAAAATCTTTAACAACACCGACTAATTTAACAGAATATCGACCGACAGTAAAATGCTCTCCAATGGCTTCAGCGGGATTTTGAAAACCTAATTTTTTAATCGCCGTTTCATTTAAAACACCTTCACGCATCGTATCGGAAGGCATCAAATAACGTCCTTCAATGATTTGTAAAGCAAAAGTTTCTTGATAATCACTATCCGCCATTTTGATACTCAGTGCATACGGTTCGTCTTCTGGGCGATCGCCGAATCGCCAATTCGTCTTCCAAGTATTGCCGGAAAGCGGCTGGTCGGCACTCATGGAAACGGCTTCAACAGTCGGAATTTGTAGCAGCGTTTGCTTCAAAGCAGACTGCCGGGCTACGGTCAAACTGTCTGTATTGTAGTTAAAAGTATAAATCAAATCTTTAGAAAAACCGAGGTCACGCGACTGGATATAATCCATTTGTAAAATGGTAATCATCGTTCCAATAATCAAGGCTTGAGCTACCGCAAATTGCAAAACGACCAATGATTTTCGGACCGCTGCCCCACCCGATGACTCGTGACTTACGTTGTTGTTCAAAGCTCTGACAGGTTGATAACCTGACAATCTCAAGGCTGGATACAAGCCCGCTAACAAGGTGATAACTAAGGCGATAATTCCTAAAAACACCCAAACTTTGGGTTGCGATAAAAAAGGAATATGGTCTGGTACATCTGAAACGTATTTTAATAAGGGCGAGCCAAGTACCGCCAAGTTTGCCCCTAACACTACGGAAACTAGAACCAAAATGCCCGTTTCACTCATAAATTGACCAATCAATTCCTTGCGGCTACTGCCCAATGTTTTGCGGACGCCGACTTCTTTTGCTCGCAAAGTAGCTTGTGCGGTCGCTAAATTAATGAAGTTAAAACTTGCCATTATTAGAATCAAAAAGCCAATGAAAGAAAGCAATTTCAACCTTGACTTACTGGTGCGGTGTGAGCCCGAATGGTTTAAATCTTCATTATAATGCAAATCCGATAGCGGCTGCATAATATGAGCCTTCCCGCTTTTTCCTGAACTATTTTTGTATTCTTTTTCACCGACCATCGCCAATAAAGATACCGCCGCCGTTCGGTCTGCTTTGTCCTCCAAGCGCGCATAAACCTGATTACTGGAACTACAACTTCCCCAATCGCCGCTATAATTGAAGAGCTTTGCATTGTTTTTTAAGGTTTCGTAAGAGACTAAAAAAGGGAAGGTGAAATCGCAGTTGACGGGTAGATTGTCAACGACTCCAGTGACGACGACGGGGATAATGTTTTCTAAGTAAACGGTTTTACCCATGGCAGATTCCCAGTTATCAAAGCATTTTTCTGCCCACTTCTTAGTTAGAATAATGGTAGCGAGCTCGGTTAGTGCGGTCTTTTCGTTGCCCGCCAACCAATTTAATTTGAATACATTGGTAAAATCTTGTTCTGCGAAGAAAGGAGATTCATCCTCTCCCAAGGCGTATTTTTGTAGCGAACGTTCTTGACTTTCGTCTCGAATCATTAGATTCGTATTCATTTCCATGATTCGTCCGAAGGCAGCGAATTGAGGAACTTTTGCCTCCATTTCATCCATTGCAGGAAGAGGAGTACAGGTCGAGTAATATTTTCCCCCATCTACTTGCGTTGCCTCTGACACAAGACGCACGATGTGGTCGTAATTTTCAAATTCTTTATTAAAACTCAATTCATAGGTCACCATTCTAAATATTAACAAAGCTGCTGCGATGCCAATCGTCAGACCAAAGAGATTAATGCCTGTGTAGATTTTATTTTTTAGGAGTGTTCGTAAGGCGATTTTAAAATTATTGGCGTACATACTTCTTTTTTTTTAATAGGACGGTAGACTTTAGTCCACCTTGTAAGATATTTTCAACACGAGGTGGACTTTAGTCCACCACCCTATCAAAGTCAATGGGCATGCCAACAATTCCAAACAGCTGATTTTCAATGAATTAAACTATATTTTTAAAACTAAAAAGAAAAGAGATTTGTTCAAAAATGTACAAGAGGTGTTCGAAAATGGACAAAAAAAAGTGGTTATTTGACAAATCTCGTGATTGCAAAGTGTTGTAGAGGGTATTTTTTCAGCACCCTCTACTTTATCCGCTAAAAGTAAGGGGTACTAAAAAAGTCTATTGATACCCCACAAGTCTAACTTGGCGCGTTAGCGACAGACCTATTGGCAGAAATATTAGCTGTTTGTGCAGAAGCGCGTAGCGATTTCCCTGTTAAGTAAATCGTAGCAATTAATTCGGTAATTTTATAAACATCTTTTTCCACTATTTTCCCTTTAAAAATTCCTCAATAACACAGACTATTAAAGATTTTTTGGCTCTACGGTGAAAAGTGTGGGTCAATATGAGAAGCGAGAAAATCATAAGATTTTCGAGCTTCAAAAAATACAGTGCGCATTACCTGGGGCAATGCGGGTGTGCTTGTTAAGGGGTAAAAACGGTTTTTACAAACCGTTTTTACCCCTTAAAATCCCATGTAAAAATGCAATGAAATTTGCTTTACACGGTCCTTAGGAATGCGAAATAAATAAAGTTAGATTCTTGAGAGAGAGGTTTTGAAGAGTTGTCGAAAACAATCAATCTTCTTGTTCTCTCGCTGTACGTTTAATGTTTTAAAAGAACTGTCTTTTCCATTGGTTTTGTTAGGAAAATTTATGTTTTTTTATTAGCAGAACATTTTTAAGCCAAAAAAAAATACAAAGTAACAAAATTTAATTTCAAATATAATTAACTCAAATAGCAAATAAATCTTAATATCCATGAGCTTATATTTTTAATTTTGTGGTAAAAATAGATTGGAATATGAATTTAAAAAAATTGAAAATAAAATACCGACATTCTTATCATTTTAGACTAAATTTGCTGTTGTTACTTTTTCTGATAAATGAAGTCATAAGTAATACTAAAGAAAGCACTACATTTCTAGTACTTCAATCACAAAACCAGACTTTATTCACACTAGGGATTACACAGATAATTGACAGTCCCACAAAAAAGCATACTATGTCTCGATTAGACTTTTTTACCATTTTTGTGGTGGCAATCTGTATTTTAGCCATCATCTTTTTGATTTTTAAAGCTACCCAACTGGCAAATGGTGACGGTATTTCTGTTCCTGAAAACACCAGTTCTGTTGCAGATGCCGATGACTTTGACGAAGATGAAGACCTATATGATAGTGATGGCGCTGAAATAGTTACAGATACGAATACCGATGAATTAGGTGGTAGCGCAAACTCTGATGAGGACGGTATGACTAGCGCAGGTGAAGCGGACACAGATAATGAGGACGCAGAGGAGGAGGACACAATGGGAGACCTTGACGAAGCAGAGGCTGAAACACCTGTAATTAGTAGGGAACCAGAGGTTATTTCAACCGAGGCTTCTTTGGGTAAATACTTGGTTATTGCAGGTACTTTTAAGATAAAATCAGGTGCGCAAACACTCGCTCGACAACTGCGAAATGCAGGCTATTCTAATGCTAAATCCAGTATTTTTGACAGAGGAACTTACGCGATTGTTTTGGTGGATAGATTTGACAGTCAAAGTGAAGCGAATGCATTGGCAAGTAAATTGAAAAGTAGTGGAATAGAAGCTTATGTACAGGCGGTTAGAGGAAGTTCTAACTAAGAAGTTTAGACGTTGAAGGAAAGCCATTACTCCTAATTATTGGGGTAATGGCTTTTTTTATTTAGTTCTTGATTATCTGTTGGATGACTCTTTGTTCTGCATTTCCGATTTCTAAAAAGTAAACACCGCTTGGTAATTTCTTTAAGTTTAGACTTCGTTTGTTCCTAATTTCTACTTCGTAAACAATCTTTCCTAAAACATTATAAATAGTTAAATTATTAGGTTTAAATTGTTCATTCCATTCTAAAAACAGCATATTTTCAATAGGGTTTGGATATAGCTTAAAATCAAAAGCAGCTATAGCACTTTCTATCGTTCCTGACATAAAACTAACCTCAAAAACAACTTCCGCCTCACATCCATTGGCATCCATAACCATTAATGTGTACATTCCAATCGCTAATTCTTCCAAAAAGAGCGTCGTATTGCCCATTTCCCAAGCTAAGTTGTACGGCGCAGTGCCACCAATGATAGAATCAATAAAAATAGCTCCATCTTCAACAGTTGCCGCACTCGCATCTTCAATACTACCAAAGACTTCGATTGGAATACCTCCTCCAACAGTAATATTTACAGAATCTGCACAGCCCAAACTATCCGAAATGACCAAAAAATAATCCCCCATCGATAAGTCTGTCAATCCTTCTCCATTCATGGAATCTACTTGCCAATCAAATATCAAAGGTTCATTGCTCTGAGTTGCCACGATGATTTCACCATCCATTGCGTCGGCGCAAGTTTCGTCGATGACTTCAAGGATTTCTGTAGTAAAAGAATCCCGTTCGTATGCACCCATATCAACGATATTTTCTAAAATTCTGGGCATTCCTGAGAGATCTAAAGTATCTTCTGTTTGTAAATATGTATTATTCCCTGCATTGATGGCGGAAGAACAGCCAGCGAGTTGAAAATCGTTGTTTTGCGGATTTCTAAATAAGGGGTCTTGTTGGTAAATCATACCTTCTATGCAAGCGTCAACGCCATCGACAATGCAATTAGGAACGTTGACTAAGCAATTATTTAGAAAGTAATCATTTATGGTAAAATTATCCAAATTATTGTTGAAAAATAGAAACTCAATAGGTGCGTCTTCCCAAATAATTGAATTAGAAATATACCAATTGTTAAAATAAGTATCTGTAAAATTAGGGTTCCAATTTTTCCAAAATGGACGGTCTCCGTTATCAGAAAAAGTACAGTTCGTTGCATTTAGATTAATTCCACCGCCAAATCCTGTAAAAAAACCTAAAGCATCAGAATTGCCGTTAAAAATGGTGTTTTTGATGTCAGTATTCATAGAAAAAGGTATATCTGGATTACCTGCGCCAGCATAATATATCCCTCCACAGCCTCCATTATTATACACAATGTTATTTGCAAAAACAGAATTATTAACAACTAAAGCTATGTCACCTTGTGATTGAATAAAAATACCGCCTCCACCACTATTTGCAGTGTTATCTTCAAAAATTGTATGATTGATTGAAACTAGTAAATTACTACCAAAAACAGTGTTAATAACTAAGCCACCACCACCTGATAAATATCCAGAGTTTTCCAAAAAATCAGTTGAATCTATTATAAAATTTATTTGAGTTCCAGGGTCAAATTCAAAACAAGTAAACGAAACTCCACCACCTGATTCCGATTTATTATTAATAATTCTACATTTATTTAGTTCTAAAGAAAAATTACTTTCACCGTTTATTACATATAAAGCTCCACCTTCAAAATCAGCACTGCCTTTCTCAAAAAGACAGTTTTCGAATAATTGCTTTCCTTTAAAATTACCTAAATGAAAAGCACCACCAGTTATTGCGTAATTTTCAATGAATGAACAATTAAGCACCTTTGCAAAACTATTTACTTTTCCACCTTTCTTATAAATTCCGCCACCTTCTTTGCTTACAAAATTATTACTAAAAACACAGTTCTCTAAATTATTGAGAGCAGATTGATTATGTCTACCTTTGCAATAAATACCTCCTCCGAAACATCCACTGTTATCTTTAAAAATACAATTTTTTATTACTGGATTTGCCTTCGGATTCGTAAAATCTGTATTAATTAAAAAGCCTCCTCCTTTTGCATTATCACTTGAAAATGGCATTCCGTTCGCATTTCCTTTTTCAATAATAAACCCATCAATAATCGTCGTACTATCCACATCAAAAGCATATAAAACATGATAACTATTGTCGGACTTATCCTCTAAAAGTCCAATATCACCACTAAGAATCGTTGGATTATCCTCAATATTTCTATCTATGATATTCGTTTCATTGCCCATAAAACCACCATACAATTGGACGCCATCTGGAATCACAAAAGAAACAGTTCTATCGTCATTCGCTGTTGGAAAATAAGTGCCCTCAGCTACTAAAATAACTGTAGATGAATCCGCAATTTCAAGGGCATCTTGGAGGTCGAAAAAAGCGTTTTCCCAATCTGTGCCGTTGTTGTTACCTGTAGATAAGTTTTGATTTACGCGGAGGGTGTCAATCAGATATTCACAGGATTGAACACTAAAGGGATCCGTAAAAGAAAGATTCCCATTTTCGTAAAAACAATTGAAAAGATAGCCAGATTCTGAACATAAAAAAAGGGAACAGTCTAAAGAATAAAGTGGCGGAGCATGCCCTTCTATATTACCAACTCCTTCTACCCAAACAAAAGAAATAGGCGTAAAAAGAGCATCATGTAGAACATTTACAATCCTTCTTTCTACTCCATTCACAGTAAACACACTCTTACCAGTTACCACCACTTCATAAGGATAAAGGGGGTTTCCACCACCCCAACCAACAATTAAAGTATCCCCAACTTCTGCAGAAAAATCAAACATCAAAAATACTTCCTCATCACAATTTTCTGTTTTCCGAACAAATACTTTTTCTCCTTCTTCTCGAAAATAACCTATCCGACCGGCAATAAATAAATCTGTATTGGTATTTTCTACCGGTGTCCACAATTGACCGCAAATTAAGGTATCCTCTTTTAACTCAATAGAATAGCTTTCATAGGAAAAATAATTATCATACATCATTTCCCAAATAGGGCTATCTTCAAAGGTTGGCAAGATAGTTTGTGTGTTAACGATGATTGGAAGGAAAAGAAATGTTAGGAGTATGATATTTCTCATGGGTATAATGGTTTTAAGAATATAAGGGCATTCCCAACATTAATATTGAAAATGCCCATAAATTAATTTTTAAAATTAGCTTGACTTTAAGACTTTTCTTGTTATAGTTTTACTACCATTTTTTACAGTTACTAATAAGATTTCATCAGATGCAGCAAGGTCATTTATAGAGACTCTTTGCATTCCCGGTAATAAAAATTGCTCTTTTTGATAGATTAACTGCCCCAATACATTATGGATTTCTATCTCAACAGTTTCGGCTTGTGATGAGTAGATATCCAAATTCATATTGTCTTGAAAAGGATTGGGTACGATATCTACTGAAAATGCAGCTTGGCTTCTCAGTATAATTGGTCTGATTTCACCATTTTTGCCAATCGCGTAATTCTTCAACTGAATTGCACTTGCATCTGTTACTCTTTGTCCACCTCCACTCTCGGCTAATGATTGGACATTGGCTGAAGAAAAATCACCTGCTCCATTGAAAACTAATTGAAAAATTTCTTCTCCATCCATCAATGATTTTGATTCGGCAGCCACATCATCGTACCAAAGGGTTCGAATTATGCCATTTTCAGCATCAGTTGCTCCAAAAAAGTCTTGAATTACACCTGATAAATCTCTTTCTAAACTTTGGAAATACTCTAAATTAACTTTATCAAAATCTATAATCATTTGATATCCGATGATATCTTCAAAGCCTTCAACTTTGAAATTGTATTTAGCTTGATTGCCTTCAATTTCTTGTTCGATGGTTAAAAAAACAGGTTCTCCTTGCTCCTCTGTTGTTGCATTACCATTGACGTCACCTATTTTAATCGCTCGAAAATTCCAATTTTTTTCATTCAGTATATCTGTATTATGTTTATTGATTTCATATTTATTAAAATAGGTGATATCACCTGAATTAATTGGTCTATAGACTCTATTGTTTCCATACTGGTCAACCCATTCAGCTGTAAGTGGGTTAGCCTCATAATCATTATGAAAACTAAACTGATTACTTAAATAATATTCTGGAACAAAAACCCAAGAACCCTGGGGAAACTCGTTGTCGATATTTAAAATGACTTTTCTTAATTTTACTAAGTCTAAAGTTGTAACAGAACCATTATAATTTATGTCTGCTGCAATGAATTGTTCAGGAATTGTAAATGGAACAATATTTAGAATGTGTTGTCTCATTTTTACTAAATCTAAAGTTGTAACTCCATTTCTCAAATCTGCAGCATCACCAAATAACTCAATTATTTCAACTTCTACATCTTGATTTTCTCCATCAAATAAATCATTATGAAACACTTCATATTCACCATTACCATTTGTGACTTCATTAAACATGGAGGTTGTTGGATATTCTGTAATATCAATATCCACGTTTGGTAATGGATCAAATTGGCGAATTCCATCACTATTAGCAAATACTTTATCTACTTTTCCTATATCAACACAATCAGCACTTGCTAATAAGAATTCATAATCAGGATGAGTAGTCAAAAATTGGAACATTCTATCAAATTGTCCTTGAGAAAAATGTTGAGGGCTACAATGATAACCTGACATTATATTATATTTGTCAGGATTGAATATGAAACCATCAAGGCTTAAATAAGTATTTTCGCATGATTCATCACAAGCATAATTCTCACAAAAAAAATCACCTGGATCAGCAGGAGTATCGCAAATAAAATCTCCATACTTTATAGTGCTGCCGCTACAATCCCACCCCGTTGGGATTACTTGATTCTCATCACAAACACTACAAACATTGAGACCTGTGTCATGAAAAGGCGTATTTACAGGTAAGTATTGCCCCGTACCAGTATGCACAATGTTAAAAAAATGTGCTAATTCATGCGCTAAAGTTCTTGAGCCAGTAACATTTATTTGTGTTTCGGGCAACAACACCATATTTCCGAAAGTAGCATGAGTAGGCGCAATTGCATAACCACCAAACATTGGAAGTGTACTTACACAGTAAATATTTATTGCATCTTCAGAGTAAGAAAGATTTCGTAGTGATTGAAGCGCTGAATTAAAATTACTTAAATCATAGTGTTCTGTACTATTTATTGATGAAGTCTTACAAATGTCGAAAGATAAATTAGATCCAGAAAAAAAGAGTTGGTATATTCTACAAGAGAGTAAAGGGATTGATTGTTATTTTCATAATCATCCCAAACGGAAACACCTTCATTATTTCTAACAATAATAAAATTCAGTAGTACAGTGAATGCTTGATTGGAAATTGCCGAATTGCTACTATTAGGATTCATTTCACTTAGTAAATCTAAATATTCAGAATCACTTGGGGAAACAAAGCCACATTCCAAATTTTCTTGTGAAAACATAGGAGTACTTAAAAGCCAAAAATAAGAATTTCGTTTTAAATAAGGTCGTAATATAAATGGTTTTTAAAAAGAAAAATAAATAAAAATTTAGAGCTATCTGTTATCAGATAACAACCAAAATAAGTTCAAGGAAAAATAAGATGAAGGGAAATAATTAAAGAAGAATTGGCCAATGTTAAGTACGTGACACTATTTATTGGGGTAATTTGAAAACATCTTTATTCCGCTATTTTCCTTTTAAAAATAGTTCCGTGATGTAGACCATGCAACGATTTTTAAAAGAAAACTATCGAAAAAATCTTGCTTTCAAATTTTACCCCAATAAATAAT
>JBLHWU010000081.1:0-25463 GCA_047629355.1 Saprospiraceae bacterium
ATTCAACACACCAGTCAGAAACTTGAGTTATTGTAATCACTTGAGTACAAACGTTAGACGCATTTCCAGATGGATCAACACCTGAGAAAGAACGTACAACTGAACCTACACCACATTGGTCGGTAGTGAAAACTACTGTTGGAGTAGTTTCTACTGAACAGTTGTCAAAAGCAGTTACGTCACCGTATCCACCAGCAGTCATTGCAATAGATTCGCAAGTATCATCTCCATCACAAGCCAACAATGCAACCTCTAAATTATCAGCAAACTCATCACAAGTCAAAGTAGCATTTACAGGACAAATAACTACAGGAGCCAATTTGTCTTCAACCAATACTTCAACCATACATTCGTTGGTATTTCCATCACAATCAACTGCTTGCATTATAACCATAACATTGTTTTCAATGTCACTACAGCAGAAAGTTACAGATTCTCCAAAAGTGGTGTTTCCAGCCACATCACAATCATCTGCCATTCGGCGTACTTCTATACGGTCTAAACAACAGTTGTCATAAGAACCATCATCAAATGTACCAGCATAAACTACTGCCAACCCATCAGAAGAAAGTGCTACCTGAGTGATTTCATCACAAATAGCAACAGGAGCGATATCATCTTGTACCGTTAAGGTATAAGTTGTAGATTGTCCAAAATTACCACAACCGTCTTCAGCAGTCCATACAATAAAGTAAGATCCAACAGGAAGAGCTGGGTTCAACAAACCAGAATTAGTAGCACCAATTTGAGTAATTTGAGCAATAGCACTATTTAATGCGATGCTCGAATAAACAAAACCTTGTAGGTTACTAGCACCAGTACAATTATCTACAGCAGTTCCTAAAGCGATAGGACCTTGTCCAGTACAAGCTTGTGGGTGTTGACCAGAAATGTTAGCAGAGATCGTTACATTAGCACCAGATACAACTGGAGCAACTTGATCAATTACTTTGATTACCTGAACGTTATCTTCGCCCATTGCATTTACAGTAATAATTTGACCACTACACCAGTCTAAAACAGTCCAAGTACGAATGATTTTGAATACTGGCTCATCAGTAGAAGCAGTATAACCACAAGTAGATAATACTTGCTCAGCACTTGTATAACCATATTGACAGTATACACCATCAATTTCAGTAGGAATACCAGAACCAGTTGGTACAGTAGTACCTGGTAGGTTGTTAGTCAATAGTTGGTCATTTAAACTGATTGTAGTTAAATTCCAAGCATTTGTATTGCCAAGTATTTGGATTACACCACCAAATTGGCTAACAATAGATGGCATCAATCTAGATGCAGCAATAAGGTGTGGATAAGCAGCATACTGCTCACAAGACCATACCAAATCATCTGGGAAATTAACCATATCAGCCGTTGGTCGAACTACAGCTACGCTACGTTGACACGGAGCAGAAGTATTTCCTTGAGCATCAACAGCTACATAAGTTTGAACATATATAACTTGATTATCATCACAAACATCAGCATCGCCCAATACGCTATCAACCAACGTTACTGTTGGATTCGCATCGCAGTTATCAGAAGCTGAAGGTGCAGGAACTGTTGAAATATCAGCAGTACAAGTAATGACACGGTCAATACAATTAACAACTGGTGCTAATTTATCTTCAACTGAGATCATTGACCAGCAGCTATTCACGCCACAAGCATCAGAAACAGTTACGGTGTAAGTGTTACCAATATGAGAACCATTCAAAACAGTACCCGTAACACCAGCAATTGAAATATCAAAAGCACCTGTGTAAGTTCCTTCCAAAATCATGTCAGCAGTCAAAGCCGCTTCACAGTTTTGATCTAAAGAAACTTGGATATTGTCATTACAAGTCAATGTACCTTGAGGCTCACCAACTGTCAATGTATAATCGTAAGAAAGTGCACAACCAGGATTTGGAGCATTAGCATCGTCAGCATCAAAAGATACTTCAATTGCGTAAGTTCCAGTTCCTAAAGCAGTAACATCAACAGAAATAGGATTATTTGAATTAGCAGCAATTGTACCAGAAAATGCAGAAGCACCATCAACAGTTACGTCCAATTGACCCGCTGCGTTTGGAGACACAACAAAATCAAATGTACCATCTGCCAAACAAGCGTTGTTGCCAACTGCATCCAAACCAGTAACACTAGCAGTTGGATAGTTACATGTCTGACCAATTGTCAAGATTTGACCTGTAAACAAGTTAGTAACAGCTACAGAATAACCAATAGCGTCAACGTGTGCACCTGCCAATTGGAAAAAACCAGAACCAACTGGGCTTTCTACCAATTGAATACCAGTTACTGATACCAATGGATAAACAACACCTGCAGTTGCTTGAACACTTGCATCGTTTGCATCTACTACATACAAACCAGTACTTGCAGTTACCGTCCAAATTTGACCAGTTGATCCATTTACTTCAATCAATTCACCAAATTGACCGTCAAGGTCACTTGTTGCATTGTCTAAGCATACACATGGGTCAGTGATTTCAGCTTGAGCACATTCACCACCTGGTGTGTTGATTACTGTTTGAATACAAACTGAAGTATTACCAGCTTCGTCTTCGAAAGTAGTCGTAACCATAGTTGTTCCTAATGGGAACAAACCATCTGGACTTGCTGTTCCATTAAAATCATTTGTCGTCGTAACCGCGCTACAAGCATCCATAGCTGTATAGTCAAAAAGGTCAACGAAAGCCAGACAGTCCGCATTGTTGTTTTCAACTTCGTATAAAGTCATTGAGTTAAAGTAAACGATATCATCTACTAAAATGGCACTTCCAGGTCCTACAAAAAGAGGAACAACTACAACTTCTGCTGTACCTGCTGGTGCAGTAACAGTAGCTGTTCTTTCCTCCCAAAAACCAGTTGCGTCTTGGTCATCCCATAAGACGATATCACCCGTATTAAATACTAACCCGCCGTTTGCATCGTAGAATTCAAACTTAATACCAGCATACGAACCAGAGTTCGTAAAGTCGCCCGGCAAAAACCCAGAATATCCAGCAGTAATTACTTCCCCCTCAGAGGATGGAATACCTCTATAAACTAACACTCCAAAGCCACAACCATTAAACATTACAGCCATAGGTGCTCCACTACCACCTGGTAAGTCACTTCCAAAACTTTGGTCAAATGCATTTACACAACCATAAGCTTCCGTTCCAGGAAAATCAAAGGCAGCATTAGATACACCACCACAATTAACTACTGGTGAAGTCATATCCACCACTTCGATACTGAACTCACAAGTAGAAGTTCCGTCGTTATCAACAACGGTAAAAACAACATCAGTTGTTCCGATTGGATAATCATCAGAAGCATTATCTGTACCATTGAAGTCATTGGTTACACTAACAAAACCACAAGGTGCATCAATTGTCAACTGAGGAATATTTACGAAAGGAAGATTACAAGCATCATCCACAGTAAACATCATCGAGCTGCCACAAACTGAAGCATCACTCGTCAAAGTAGCATCATCTACAAAAATTTCAAGAGAACCAGAGCCCGGAGGTCCATTGTCTAAGAAAATCATAAAAAGTTCTGCTCTCATCGTATTAGCAGGAGCAGTACCTGTAAATGGAATAGTTTCATAAGAGCCAATTGGAAAACCATTAGCAAGCTCAACAGCATTAAGGTCAAATACTTCTATACCAAGAAAATCATTGTTAGCAGACCAGAATAATAACTGGAATGACACAAATTCAGCTCCTGTAATAGGCGAATTGACTAAAACATCAAAACTTCCAGTCACCATATCTCCTGCTGATGCAGGAATTGACTGACGTATGATTGGTTGACCACCACCATGCCGAAAAGTAGCATGATTAGCACCAGATTGTGGACTAACGTTATCAATAAAGAAACCGATAGGATTTCCTTGGGTTTCCCATTCATTAAATCCGTCCTCGAAACCAGGGTTCATAAGAGAAGGACCGCCCGCTATCGTAGCGCACTGTCCATTAGCATTCCCACTAAAGGAAAGCATTCCGAAAACCAACAAGCCCCAGACAAGGAATTGTGACTTCGAAAAAAATCGTGTAAGAATCGTTTTTTGCATAAGATTATAAATTTGTTAAAAATATTAAGAATTAATTTAAGTTCGTAAAACAGAACTATTCCCGTTATTATTTGCTTAAAAAAAATTAGTGATTTTAAAACTATTAAAATGGCGGATTCCTCTTTCGAAATTGCCAAATATGGCATTACTATTGTGTTAACTTTCAGAAGCTAAGCAATAGCAAAAGTGTGTGTAAGTTGTCAAAGCAAAATACCGCACAAAATTATAATCCAACCTTATCGAAATTGATAGATAAAAGGTAAGTAAACACGAAGAGATAAAACTCCATTTTAATGGAGCTTAATATGTTTTGGATTATAATTTATTTCAGTACACTGCAAATTTAGCAAAAAGACTGACAAGTTTTAAAACTCTTTTTTTTTTTTCGTATTTGTATAGAAATGATGTAGTTTTGAGAAAGTACAAACTTCACTACATTACCCGTACTTATTGATTTATTTTAAAAAAAAACTTTTTTTGTGCAACCCTAATCCTAGCTTTTACCAAGCAAAAGAGACCTTAATATCGTGAACTGTTCCAAAATTAGGACTGTAACTCGCAAAGAAATTCGTAAAGGCATATCCGATTCTCGCCTTCGTATATCCACTGCCAATGTCGAAAACTAAGCCCCCTTCCATCGTCCCAGATTTCGCAGAACTACCACCTACGCCTACCCAAAAAATGTTCTCATGCTCGTAACGAACGTGCGCACCATAATTGACGGGAATGCTTGGAATAAATCGTGCAAAAGCGGACGCTTCCAACCAGCTATCATCTACCTCAAACAAGGCCCCACCATTGGCGTAATAATGACGGATTCGCTTTAATTCAAAATCATTGTTATCCGCTGAATAATCTAAGTTGAATCCTAAAATTTGCGGTACAGACACACCCACAAAATATTTTTTATCGTAATAAATAGTCGCAGACATCCCCAAATCTGGTGCAACTTTCGATTGATTCGCTTGCGCAATGTCACCTTCTTCCAAAAAATCCAACTCAGCTGCCTTAATCCGATATTGTGATACGCCGGCACTCAATGCCATCGACAATTGCCAATCTCGCGTCAAATCAACCGCATATCCCGCACTCATCGACACACCCGTAAAGCTGGTCGGTCCAGTTTGGTCTTGTATTAAGCCCCCCCCAAAGAAGACGTTATAATCTTCATTGAAATGACTAAAATTCGCCATAATGGTGCGCGGTGCATCGTCCAATTTCACCCATTGATGCCGATAACTGACACTCAAAGCTGTTGGCAAATCATTTTTCCTGAAATCTTCGCTCAACATCGCAGCGTTGGTAAAGTAATTACCATCTTGATTTTGAGCGTAGATTGGGAGTTGTTGAGCTGTTAATGCGCCGACGTTTAAGAGGAAAATGATGGTAAAAACTAGGTATTTCATATCTGGAAGATTTTTTAATTTTATTTTACTTATCATTCCGACGTTTCTTTTGTCATCCCTCCACTTCGGTCGGAATGACAAAAGATTACCGAACTATCGTAATCGTTCCTTCATACGTCTGTTCCGACGCCAAATCCAGTACCAAGAGATAGTAATAAGTCCCTGATGGCAATTCATCGCCTTTATTCGTTACGCCAGCCCAATCATTCTGATAACGGCGAATTTCAAATAAAATGTCTCCCCAACGGTTGACGACGCGCAAATGACTGGATGGAAATTGTTCGATGCCCGGAATCACCCAAGTATCATTTTTCCCATCATCATTTGGACTAAATGCATTAGGAACGCTGAATGCTTCCCCGATGACTTCAATCGCTACGGTGTTGGTAGAACAAATGTCTAAACAGTTTTCGATACAAATGCTATAATCGAAAGTTACTGTTCCTATAAAGTTTATTTCGGGAATAAAGGTGAATGTGCCATCTGAATTAACGGTCAGCATTCCACTTTCTGGTGAATTTTCAATCGCTGCCAATACATTTTGACCATTTAAATTGTCATTAATCAATAAGTCATCACTAATTTCCGTATTGATTTCTATAGAAAACTCATCTGCTTCGGCGGTAATTATTTCAAAAGGCGTAACGACGACTTCGTCACTTGCAGAACAACCATTTGTTGTATTAATAACGGTCAATAAATACGTTCCTTCCTCCGTGGTTTCAACAGAAGCTTCATTATTCATATTGATTAAAGTACCACTTGAATCAAACCATTCAAAGGTCAAATCTCCTGCAGGTTGCGAAGCATCAGCATTCAAAATTGTTGAATTTCCACTACAATCCAGCACTACGTCTAAGCCTGCATCCGCTGTTGGATTGTCAATTAAGTCCAGAACTTCGACCGTTTCAGAATCGGTACAACCGCTATTTGAGTCTGTTATTATATAAGTATAAATCCCTACTGTTGTGACTTCGACCATTGCTTCATTCGATAAAACGTTACCGGTCGCATCTTGCCATTCGGAAGTTGTAGGGTTAGTTGCTACTAAATCATCGCCCGTTAATAAAACCGTAGTTTGATTACAATCCAGATTGTCCGCCGGAGAAATGAAAGCTTCGGGCACATTACCCATCATCGTTTCGGTAATGACCAAACTGTCGCAGCCGTCTGAACCGACGAGTAAATTTTCGTCCGTACCAACCATCGTAGGGTCGCAAGTCGTCGTATTTAAATAAGTGGTATCGATTGCATTGGCATCAAAAATCGTATTGATTATCAATAAACTATCACAACCTGCTTGATTTTGCAAAAGTACTTCAGACATCCCTTCATCATCTGGATTACAGGTAAATTCCATTAAATTCGTCGTATCAGATGCCAATAAATCAGTCGTTACAAAAACAATACTATCACAACCATCTGACCCCATTAAGGTATTTTCGATTGTGCCTACCATCGTTTCATAACAGGTAAAGGCTTGCGCAAATGTGGTATCAATGGCATTGGCATCGAAAATGGTATTGACGATAAGTAAACTATCACAGCCAGCTTCGTTTTGCAAAAGCACTTCGGACATCCCTTCACCGTCTGGATTGCAAGTAAATTCCATTAAATTTGTCGTGTCAGACGCCAATAAATCGGTACTTACAAAAACAAGACTATCACAACCATCTGACCCCATTAAGGTATTTTCAATTGTGCCTACCATCGTTTCATCGCAGGTAAATTCCTGTACAAAAGTCGAATCTATCGCAGCCGCATCGAATATCGTGTTGATTATGAGTAAGCTATCACAACCTGCTTGATTTTCTAAAAGAACTTCAGACATGCCTTCGTTAGCAGGATTACAAGTAAACTCCATTAAATTCGTCGTATCAGACACGAGTAATTCTGTAACGGTGAAAACGATACTATCGCAACCATCCGAACCAGCTAAGGTATTTTCAACTGTACCAACCATCATTTCATCACACGTAAACGCAGGTACAAAAGTCGAATCTATCGCCGAAGCATCGAATATCGTGTTGATTATTAATAGACTATCACAGCCATTTTGATTTTCTAAAAGGACTTCAGACATGCCTTCATTGTCAGGATTACACGTAAATTCTGTTAAATTAGTCGTATCTCCCATTAATAAATCGGTCGTCGTAATCACCAAACTATCGCAACCGAACTGGTTGTTCAAGGCAAGAGTATCAATTCCAACCTCCGACATTTCACAAGTAAATCCTTGTAAAAATACCATATCCGCCGCCAATAAATTAATCGTCACATTCGATATTGCATCCATGCAAGTACTGCCGCCCAAGGTATAACTAAACACGAATATTCCCGCTGGATGACCAGCTGGGTTAAACGTTCCATTTTCAAAATCAAACGCCCCACCCTGTGGAATATCTGGCGATGTAGCCGAAACTCCCCACGTTCCGTTAGCGTCTTCATTCATCAATAGCTCTGCTAATACAATCAAATCTATTTCATCATTACAATAATCACCTTGCGTATCCATCCCTGCATTCGGTTGATTGACAATTGAAATGGTTTGTGTAGAAGAATTTTGACAATTAGCCGGTGGTTCCGTGTCCAAAGTAAAGGTAATTTCATAATCTCCAGCAGGCGCACCTGTGGCATCAAATACATTGCCCATAATACTTGGTGGATTGCCCATTGGCGAAGTAATTGTCCATGTTCCAGACTCGGTGGTGATTTCCAAAGTAGTCAAATCGAGTGTACCAGCATCGTTGCACAATACCGCAGTTGGTGCATTGGTTGCAACACTTGGACAAGCACAATTTTCCACAAATACCTCCACGGGATAAGTCGATTCTTGACAAGGCGCAGCCGCGCTATTCGTAGTATATAACAAGGTATAAGGTGAATTATCAGAATCAACGCCATCGAAGTCAACGCTCATTGTGTTCATCAAATCAACTCCTGCACCATCCATATCCATCCACATTCCCGTCATATCGCCACCTGTAATTAGAGCATTTAGATTCAAAATTGAACCGCCTGCACTGGTATTACAAACTGTTGCAGTTAAGGTTACTTCAGCGGTTGCTTGAGTTTGTACAGTCAAGATTACGGTTGCGGTGCTGGTTTGGCAAACGGGGGTTTCATTGTCTGAGATTTCGGCAGTTACCGTCGTTGTCCCTGTTTCGTAGGTACTTGGGTTAGCAATTTGACCATCGGCATCCATCCACGTCACCGTATTACCAGACCCCATATTTACAACCACATCTAATTCCAATAAATTGAAAGTTACCATACCGTTCATTTCTTCGCATAAAGTCGCCGAAGCATCCATTGCTGGCGGAGGTGCAATTGGGTCATTGATACAAGCGCAATTGGCAGCGTCGTAGCTATCCGTAGTTGCGCAATCCATATCGTCGCAATCTGGTTGTTCATTGATAATGATGCAATTGGCAGCATCGTAGCTATCGACGGTGAGTGCACAACCATCATCGGGATTGGGTTCAATATTTTCACATTGACAATTGGCAGCGTCCCAAGTATCTGTGGTTAATTCACAACCATCATCACAGTTTGGGGCGTCATTGATACATTCACAATTGGCAGCGTCATAAGAATCCGTTGTCGCTCCACAATTGTCATTACAATCGGGTTCAACGTTTTCACATTGGCAATCCACTGCGTTCCAACTATCAATCGTCAGTTCGCATAAATCATCACAATCAGGTTCGATATTTTCACATTCACAAGTCGTGGTATTGAAAGAATCCATTGTTGCCACGCAACCATCATTACAGTCTGGCTCGACATTTTCACACATGCAAGTCGCCGCATTCCAAGAGTCCACTGTCAATGCGCAACCATCATCACAACTTGGTTCGGTTGATTCACATTCACAAGTATTGTCATTAAAAGTGTCCGTCGTCACAATACAACCATCATCACAGACGGGTTCAATATTATCGCAACCACAGGTCATATTGTTCCAAGCATCAACCGTTAATGCACAGCCGTCGTCACAGTCGGGTTCGATATTTTCACATTCACAAGTGTTAATATTGTAAAAATCAATCGTTTGTGGACATTGGTCGGAACAGTTAGGTTCAACGGATTCGCACTGACAAGTTAAATTATTAAAACTGTCAAATGTATCTGGACAACCATCTTCACAATCTGGTTCAATATTTTGACATTGACAGTTGAGCTCATCATAAAAGTCAATCGTTTGTGGACAATTGTCCGCACAACTAGGCTCGACATTCTCGCATTGACAAGTTATAATATTCCAATTATCAGTCGTCAGCGGGCAGCCGTCGTCACAATCAGGTTCAATATTTTCACATTCACAAGTCATATCATTAAACGAATCTGTTGTCAATGGGCAATTATCGTCACAACTTGGTGGTGTAAATTCGCATTGACCAGTCGCCGTATTGAAAAAATCCGTTGTCAACGCACATCCATCATCACAAATTGCACCGAAACAAACGAACTCAGAAGTACTCGTTGAAGCACCAATAAGCGTACCCGTAATAGCATGGTCAACCAAAGCGTCAAAAGTGCCATTAATTGTCCATGCACCAGAAAACGGTCCAAAACTTCCGATAAAAGTCATTCCCTGACAAGGGCTATCTGGGTCTGCTTCGTACACATGAATCATCGAATTTGAACCGACCGTTCCTGTCATTTCTGAAAAGGAGAATCCTGTAACTACAGGCAATGAGGCGTTGTTATTTCCACCAGACAACGTGATACCAATATCACCGTTGTCCATCATCATATTTTCGGTAATTTCGTTCCCTGAACCGCCTGAAACTTCTACCCCACTCTTTTGATTTGCAGTCAGTGCATTATTTTTAATATCGTTGTTATCCGAACCGCCTTCAAGCAAAACACCAGACGTTGAAGACCCTGTGTTAGAAAAAATCGTATTGCCCGTAACAGAATTATCATCACTTAAAATCAACCAAATACCTGCTTTGAAATTATTGGAAATCATGTTCCCAGTAATTGTACTTGCTGTCGTATTCACCAATAAAACGCCCGCCTCTGCAACACTACCAGTTAAGGTGTTATTGGTTATCGTATTGTTACTACTATTCACAAGAATAAAACCAGAGGAAGAGGGGTCTCCTGCGGCAGAAGGCTGATTGAAACCATTATTGGAACTATTATTTCCATCAAAAGTAACGTTATCCGAATCAATTCCAACGACTCCATGAAAGCCATTAGTTTGCATAAAATTTGTCGAAAAGCTCAGCATATTGCAGTTGAAAAAGAATACACCACTTTCTTGGTTACTAATGATGGTATTCCCTGAGATCACACAATTGTCACTACTCGTAAAATTCAAACCATTCCCATTGGAACTTGACCCAGCACTCACCCCATTAGCATTCATCGTACAACCCGAAATGGTAACACCAGGCGCGCTGTCTATTGAAATTCCACCACCAGCACAATTCTCAATCGTCAAATTTTGTACCGTTGAATTTGCCGAACCCGCGACCAGTCGCAAGCCTGCACTTCCCGCACCAATCAACGTAACCATACCTCCGCCATCAATTGTAATCACACCAGTAATATCCGGTAAATCTCCAATTCCTCCCGAAAGTACGATACTTCCAGCAACTGAAAATACAATATTATCTGCACCACCTGCCAAGTTCGCTGCATCAATTGCTTCATGCAAACTACAATGACCGGTATCACAAGTTCCATCATCTGTGTTGTCTAAGGAAGTAACCGTAAAGGTTGCAGCTTGTGCTAAATTTGCAAAAAGCAAAAAGCAAAGCATTAGCTGGAAGGCAGTTTTAAGTTTGGACATACAATTAGTGATAAAACGGGAGAATTTGTTAATTTCATCTATAAAAAGATTAGAAATCAACCATCTTTAAAATCCCATATCTAGCTTAAATAAAATACGTTGTTGTTCGTTTTTTTTATTCTCAAAGGAAAGGAAAAATCTGCATTTGTTGTGGTTCAAAAAACAAAAACTTTACATTTGATGTAGTGGATAGCCTGCATTTACTGGAAAAATCTATTTCTTGATGTGGCTTTGATGTATAACTTCGAAAAAGAAGAAAGAAAAAAGAAATTCTATTTTGATAATTTCCCTTGCCAAATACCATTTTTAGCTAAATATTTACGCGTCCGTTTCTCCACACTTACCTCCCATTCTACTTCTTTGTTGTGTACTAAAAAATCAGTCATTTGCTTGGCAAAAAATGGTCCTAAAGATGCGCCTTTTGCCCCCAATCCATTAAAAATTGCTAAAGTTGGAATTTCAGGATGTAGTCCTAAAAATGGTCGCCTATCGGTAATTGTCGGGCGAATTGCCGATAGGTGTTCGATGACCTCAAAAGGTACATCAAGTGTTGCTTTTAAGTTCTCTAACAATGATTTTCGTCCATCTTCTGTTGGCAAATCATCTTGATAATCTCGCTCATAAAATGAACCAACCCAATACCGATTTTCGCCCATTGGCACTAAAAAAATATGATGCTTCAACATCTTTTCAAAGTTGGAATTTGGAATCTCGACAATCAACACTTCCCCTTTGCTCAATCGAAAAGGAAGATAGTCAAAAAATGGATTCTCTGCTCCTTTTGCGCCTTCACAGAAAATGATTTTTTTCGCTTTAAATTCTTTGTATAAAACAGCGTCATTTTCAAAATCAATCTGCTGATAATCAAATTTTTCTGAACACAAAATACCTTCTTTTTCAAAAATATCCCGACAGGTTTCTACCAACAACTTAATGTCCGTTTTTGCAGCATCCCTCACTTCCCCAAAACCATAAACGGGCTGAATTTTACCCTCAAATTCGCTCGCATCTGCTTCATCTGCCAAATACCGTTCATAACCTTCATTCGCCGTTTTGGCCAGCCAATCGTTCTCTGCACCAGCGTCCTCTAATGCCCGTAGGAAATTTTTCTTATGGTGAAATTTAACACCAATCTCCGCCTCTAATTTTTTATAAAAAGCATCCGCAAATGGAATCAACTCCTCTACTCGCCAACTTTTCACAAAAAAACGCCCTGTGATTGGGTTCGTGATGCCTGCTGCTACCTTTGAAGCAGCACGTTCGTAGTTGCTATCAATCAGATGCACGGACTGATTTTCTGCCTTTAAAAAATGCGCCAATAATGTTCCTGCCAAGCCTTGACCAACGATTAGGTAGTCTATTTCTATTTTTTTCAATCTCGTTATTTTTATTTTCCATCTATCAAATCATGGTGATTTTAAAAATCACCATGATTTTTTTCAAAACAGCTACCGCCGCGCCTTTTTAAAACACTTCAACAGCACCTCCATATCCTCCACATCATTATAAACATTCGGTGATATCCGTATTGAATTCCCTCTTGTTGATACAAAAACCTCCTTTTTCTTAAATTGTTTTTGCAACTTTTTTAGATCAAACGCCTGCCCCGTCCTTACCCCAAATAAATGGCTACTCCGATATTTTTCCTCCTCAATCTGCGCACCCATTTTTTCTAATTCCAAAATCCCCTCTTTAAATGTCTCCCGACAGTACTCTTGAACATTCGCAATTCCGAAACCCAATAGCATTTCCAACGCTGCTTTTATCATCGGCAATAAGGTAAAATTCGAAGCCTGTCCCACATTGTAACGGGTCGCTTTCGGTTGATATTCCGACTGATAATTTACCAAATTAGAAAAGATATAACTGTCTTTTCGATACATCCAGCTCTCTTCTAGCGGCGTACCCCCCTCAAATCGCGGACCAAAATACGCCAAGCCCGACGAATAAGGTCCCATCAACCATTTGTAGCCGCCACAAATCAGCGCATCGGGTTTTATTTTTTGAATATCAAATGGTAGTGCACCCACCGATTGTGTACCGTCTATTATTAAATACGCGCCAACTTCTCGACATCTTTTCCCAATTTTTTCGAGCTCAAATAAGGTTCCATCTGCCCAATGCACATGCGGTAGTGCCACGATTTTCGTCTTTTTATCAATAGATTTCAGTACCTTTTTGTTCCAGTTTTTCGCTCGATTCTCCAACGGCTTCGGTGCTTTAATGGTCTTAGTTTTAGCACCCGTTTCCTCCGCTTTTCGATGCCAAGTATAGACATTACTCGGAAACTGCTCCTCTAACAAAATGATGTTTTCCCCCTTATTGATGTCAATATTTTTCGCCACCGTCGCTATCCCATAAGAAACCGAAGGCATCATCGCAATCTGCTGAAAATCAGGTGCATTTATCAATTCAGCATACAATTTTCGCACTACATCAATTGGGTCAAAAAAGTCAATCGGCGAAATTTCTGAAGGATTTTTCTTTCCAATAATTCCTTGATAACCAGCAAATTCAACTGTCTTTGCCATCGGCGACATGTATGCACCATTGAGGTAAGTGACATTTTTAGAAAGACTAAAAAGATGTTTTTGACATTTAAGCATAATCGTTGATTCGTTATTTATCTATTTATTATTCGGTTAAAAAACAGCATTTTAATATCTAAAAAAAACGCGTCAGACCTAATTGAAATCCGTTTCATCTGTCCAATCCGCATAACCATCCTATCTAAATTTACAAAACTAAAAAACCCCATTTTTCCACGCGGAAAAATAGGATTTTAAAACAAGAAGACGTGACTTTTAAAGCAATTTATTTTCCAAAATGATATTGTAAAGAGAGATTCGCAAAGCGATTGTATTTTTTATCTGAGCTGTATCTAAATAAATTCACAAAACCGTGGTGATAATTCGCCGCAATACTCCACTTCGGCGACGGATGAAAAGCAACACCCGCAGTAGCTCCAAAATCAAAATTTCGAAGATTGGCTTTGTTGATACTTTTTTGGTTTTCGAAGTTTACGGGTACTCCTGAAGATAAATCATTCGCTGTATTAAAAACATCCGCACCATCATTTAAGATTCCTCCATCGGTGTAATTATTGCTTCCAAAAAGCAGTAAAGCTACGTTAATTCCTGTGCCCACGCTCCATTTTTCACTCAATTGATAGTTCACCCAAAGTGGAATATTCAAATAATGAGAGCTTAGATTTTGAGGAATCGTAAAAATTGCTGAATCACTTCGAGCCGCATTTCCTGAGTAAGCTACTAATACAACTTCATCATCTAAACCCGGATAATTTGTTACTACTTGACTCGCTGTTTCTATCGAAATAGGTGACCCTGAAAATGTCCGACGTTGATACTGATAATTCAAGCCAGTCTGCAACGACGATTTGTTTTTCAACGATAAGGAGTAAATTAATCCACCTGATATTCCCGCAAAATTTGGTGCACCCTGCCCTGCTACTTCTACACCAAAACGTGCTTTTCTTTTTGGTTTATTTTCCTCCTCTTCATCATCCAATATTTCTAATGCTGGTAAATTTAAATCAAAATCAGGAATCAAAGCAGTTTTTTCTAGCTCCTCTAAATTATTGATTGCTAAATAGTTAAATGCTCCGTTTTCACCTTTTAAAACAATTGAATTGGCTTTTTCAGCAGAGTTAATTGCTTTTTCTTCCTCTAAATTAGTCGCCACATTTGTATTATCGTCATTCCGTAAAATATGCGATTTTGTTAAATTTTCATCAATAATATTTAAAGACTTAATGCCAGATTTTTCATTAAAAGAACTGTTGAATTTGCCCGCTTTCAAATTTAATTTTGCTGTTTTCTTAATCGAATTGCTGTTTAAATTAACCCCTTTTTCAATATTTATTTTTTGACTTAAAGACGCATCATTTAAAAATTTAGCTAAATTATTTGCTTCCTTTTCCACTAAAATAGCGTTTGCAGAAGCCATTTTATCCTTCCCTTTTTCAGTAGGAATAGCTACGGAATTCCCTTTTGCTATCGGCTTTTGAATTGCTGCCTTCCTCGTTTCATCAATATCGTTTTCCATAAAATACAAGCCACCAGCCACCACGCCAACCGCGATGCCCAGCCCGATACTGAAGAACAGTAAAAAGAAAATCCATCGACGCCGTTTCCGCTCCTCAGGAACCCCCGTCGGCATCTCTTCATCCAACAAATCGCGCATCGCTGCCCAACCTTTGTCAGTGAATTTCTTATTCATATTTGGGTAATTATCCTGCATATCTTTGAGTTTCCTGTTGTTTGCTAATCATTATTTTCAGCTTTTTTCGCGCTGCTGACAAATGCCATTTTGAAGTTCCATCACTAATGTCCAACTTCTCTCCAATCTCCACATGCGTATACCCTTCGATGGCATATAGTCTAAAAACTTCCTTGGTTGCTGGCGGCAAATCATCCACCATTGCCATCAAATCATCTAAATACAAATCATCTAAAGCATTGGAATCCATCGGTTTATCTCGGTCTTCAATTTCTAAAAACCGCAGCGTATTTGATTTATTTCTAAAATAATCCGATACACTGTGATAAACAATCCGCCGAATCCAACCTTCCAAAGACCCTTTAAAAGAGTACTTATCAATTTTTTTAAACACTCGCAAAAACCCATTGTTCACTATTGTCATTGCCACCTCTCGGTCAGTGGTATGCCGAAGACACATCGCAATCATACTCCCGAAATATTTTCGGTAGAGTTGCTCCTGAATTTGACGGTCGTTGCGCAAGCAACCTGCCACCAGTTCTTCGTCCTTATATTTTTGTTTTTGCCTCATTTAAAAGTGTTAATCGGCTTTGAAGTAGGATTTTTCGTGTAAAAATAAGCAATCATAAGGTAAGACGGGGAAGGTTAGAGAAAGGGTTGGGTTTAGATTAGATTAGATTAGATTAGATTAGATTAGATTAGATTAGATTAGATTAGATTAGATTAGATTAGGATTTTTTAAAAAAAAAGAGTTAAGTAACGGTAAAATAATAAGTCCGCCATCTGGCAACATTTATTTTGGTCTTTTTCTCCACTTCGGTCGAAATGACAAAAGATGTTTACTTTTGAAATAGAAGTTATCTCTACATAATGACTGTTTAAAAAGTGGAAAATAAGAGCACAAGAAATACTTGATAGATGCGGAGTTATTTTTTTACCGTTACTAAGTGGGTTTTGAGAGATAAAATAGTACATAGCGATTTACATACAGAATTAGTATTCTAGGACAGCCTAAATGGAAGTGCAAATCTATATGTAAAAGGTCATCAAGTGTTATTAATGTTCAATAAATTACTACTCTTTTTATTTTTCACCAATCGTAAAACAAAAAAAAATTAGCTTTGCAATCCTTTTTCCAAAAAGCAATAATCAAATTTTGATGAAAGTTAAACACAATATCTCCTTAAGAAAGCACAACACTTTTGGTATCAACACGAAAGCCAAAGCATTTGTGGAAGTCTTTTCTGAACAAGAATTAATTGAAGTTTTAAAACAAAATACCGAACCCATTTTTTTGCTCGGTGGCGGCAGTAATTTACTGTTAAGAAAGGACGTCGAAGGTTTAATTATCAAAAATCAAATCTTTGGAAAAAAGATTATTGAAGAAGATGATAATAGTGTGGTAATAGAAATTGGTGGTGGCGAAAATTGGCATGAATTTGTGCTTTGGACACTCGAAAATGGCTGGTCTGGTTTGGAAAATTTGTCACTCATTCCTGGTACAGTCGGCGCATCTCCAATTCAAAATATTGGTGCATACGGCGTAGAATTAAAAGATACGTTCGAAAAACTACAAGCCATTGATTTACAGTCATTTGAAATCTGTAAATTCAATAAATCAGATTGTCAATTTGGCTATCGGGATAGCATTTTCAAACGAAAATTAAAGGGAAAGATCTGCATTACCAAAGTCTATTTCCGCCTTTCTAAAACACCAGAAATTAGCGTTTCCTACGGCGCGATTCAAGAAGTATTAAATCAAAAAAACATCACGCAGCCTACCCCAAAAGACGTCAGCAATGCAGTGGTAGAAATTCGTCAAAGTAAATTGCCTGACCCTGCCAAATTAGGCAACAGCGGCAGTTTTTTTAAGAATCCAGAAATCGAAAAGGAACAGTTTTTAAAGGTCCAAAAACGCTTCCCAAATATCGTTTTTTATCCTTTAGAAAATGGGCAAATCAAAGTGCCCGCAGGCTGGCTAATCGAACAAGTTGGCTGGAAAGGCAAACGCATTGGCGACTGTGGAAGTCATACCAAACAAGCGCTCGTTTTGGTCAATTATGGTAAGGCGACAGGTGCAGAAATTTGGGATTTAGCGATGCAGATTCAGGCATCTGTTTTTGAAAAATTTGGAATTAAAATTACACCAGAAGTCAATATTTGGTAAAACAATGAGCAGTTAACAATCAACAATAATTGCTCATTGTTAACTGCTCATTGTTAATTGTTACTCCCCTCCTCCACCTTTCTTTTTGAACGGATTCAACTCTTTCAACTTATCCTTCGCCTCTTGGTCTAACTTATCTTTCAGAATTTTTGCAGCTTCATCTGCAGCTCTTTTTTGCGCTTCTTTCTTCAGTTTATCTTTCAACTCCTTAGCTTTTTTCTCTGCTTCTACTTTGGCTTTATCTTTCAACTTATCAACTTCTGCCCGCACTCTTTCTTCCGCCAATTTTCGCTCTTTTTCCAGACGTGCTTCCGCTTCTGCTTTCTTCTGGTCAAACGCTTCCTGCGTTTTGTCTTTTACAGAATCCACAACGGCGTCTTTCACGCTCTTACTCTCGCCACTTGCACCCAATAAATTCAACTTAATCTTAGGGTCAGTCATACTACCTGTCACGTTGATTCGGACATTGACAAATTCACCAGCATCCAGGTTAATCCCCAATTTTCCAGCTTGTCCAGCCAATAGTTCCAAGCCTTGATTCGCAGCTGCGCCTGCTGCGTTATTGCCAATCAATTCACGCGGAATTTTTGCATCAATATTATAATCCATTCCGCCAGTCAATTGATGTGAACCCGCAATATTCATCGCAATATTATTTGTGACATATTCAAAAGGCTCGATAGCTACAGCACCATCTTTCACCACAAACCAGTTCTTTGTTCCTTTGACATCCAAATTCTTTAACTCCTTAATATTCAATTTATCAGCTAATGCTTCAATCGGTGGAAAATTCTTTATTTTGGCATTAAAAGTAGAGAGAAAACCATCTGCTAATAGCGTATTTAAATCAGGCATAAAGTCTTTGCCCAACTCACTTGACATTTTTAATTTAGAAGAGAAATTACCGTCAATGAACTTTCCAATTGGCGCAATTGCTGCGAAAGTATTTAGTTTGGCAAATGATTCTTGGAAGTCTAATTGCTGCAAATCATAGTTGAAATCGAACTTCGGTTTATCTTGGTTTTTAGTATCATATCCGCCCGTCACATTCATCTTACCACCGAGCGAATTAGCGGTCATTTTCGTAATTTCAACGGCTTCATTAGCGACCATCATCGAGCCTTTTACATTATCCAAATCCAGGTTGGTATACCGTATTTTATCGAAGTCTGCATTAATGGCAAGCGCTAAATTATCAGGTACTAAAATTGGCTCCATTTCTTCAGTCGTCGCAGGTGGTGCAGCGGCGGCAGTTGTCGCAGTTTCTTCCTCAGTCATAAATTGGTTGAGGTCGAAAAATTTAGATTTCAAATCCAATTGTCCCTCCAAGGTTTTGTTTTCAAAAACATAAGGAAAAACGTTGTCTAAATATCCAGAACCCTCAATATCGCTATTGCCAATGTCCATTCCAAAATTACTGACTGTCAGCTTTTTAGAGGTAAAATTACCACCAGCAACAATATTTTTCAGCTCATAAACATCATAATCCAATTGCTTAATTTCTGCATCGATATCAAAGTCAAAACGGTCGAAAATTGCTTCCTCTGAAGTCGTTACTTCTGGCGTTGGTACAGTAGCAGGAGCAGCAGTTTCGGCAGGCATCCATTCGTCAGCATTGAAATAATCAGACCAAATTTTGAACTTTCCTTTCATCGTTTTTTCAGAAGAAAAATACGCTAAAATATTATCTAGCTGTCCATCCGCACGCAAGTCACTCTTACCCAGTTTCGCATCAAAATCGGAGATGGTTACCGCCTTTGGACTAAAGATTGCGTCCATGTTTTTAACGGAAATAAATGGCATGCCCTCCGCTTCATAATTCACATATTCAACTTTCATATCACCCGCCATTTGCACATTGCCATAATCCTCATTTTCGATGGTGGACATCTTGGTTTTTGCCATGATATTCGATGTAATTTTACCATCCATCTTCTTAACCCCTTCCATTGGAAACGCCCGATTCATTTCTGCCAAATCAATCACCCCGCTTACTTTCGTATCAATATCAGGGTCAGTCATTGGCGTTTTTAATTTAAAATAGCCACCGAAAGGATTCTTGCCTACTTTTAAATTAAATTTTGCAATGTCAATGGTCATTCCATTCAAACTCGTCGTCGGGCTATTAACTTCAATATTTGCCATAATATCCGAAATACCTAAAGGTAAATCTGGGTATTTTACATCCGCATCGTCAATGTTCAACTTAATATTAAAAGTCGGATAACGCTCAGGTCTTGTGCTATAAGTTCCTTTTACAAAACCATCTAAAACGAATTTTCCATTCGCCTTAACATCACTGTAATCCGCAATAAAAGCATTCGGAATAAGCGATAACAAGTTTTTAAAACTATTTTGTGGCGCATCAAAAGTCAAGTCCATATCAATGTCGTCTTTTGGTATCGCAACCCATCCATCCGTCTTTAATTTCAACTCATTGACAGTCAATTCGTTTTCTTTTAACGTATATTTTGAATTGGGCATATCTATATTAAAACCTGCCACGTAATTTAATTTTGCTTTTTTCAAATAAGAAATACCTCCCGACTTGACCGTCATTTCTGCAATGTCCGTCGTTGTTGCTAAATCAAATACTTCTAAAGTAAAATCACCTTCGCCTTCATGGTCTAAACCATTGATTTCCAAATAAATATCACCTCGTTGATCATCATAAATAATAACTCCCTCGTTGATGCTGTACGCTTGTAAATCAATCTGCATCTCCAGATTTTCCGTAGCTTCTTTCTCCGCAGTAGCTTTCGCAATGTCATAATTCGCATTTCCATTCGGCAAAACGATGACATGAATCTCCGGTTTTTCCAAGTTTATCGACTTAATTTCAAGCGGCTGTGTATCTGAATTTATCGCAGACATCACATCCATAGTCAAGCCAAATGACTCCCCACCCATCAACTTTACACCTTCAAATTCACCAACGCCAATCACTTCATAATTTTCTAATTTCAAACTTAAATCAGGAAAACTTCGCAGCAACGATATATCCACATCCGCAAAATCGACGGTTGCGTTCACTGATTTATTGATTTCTGTTTTGACAGTCGCCAAAATTTCATCCTTGAAAAAATAAGGAATCACCACCAATACGCCGACGAAAAGAACAATTAAGACCAATAGGACTAAGAGAATACGTTTGACCAATTTCATATAGTTTATTTATTTATTTTTCTGTTTTGGCAAAAATGTGTTATTTTTTTTTCAAATTAACTAAAGCCAAGCCTTTAAAACATCAATTTAAAAAATACAAAACAACTTGCAATAACCTGATTATCAATAACTTGAAAATTAAAATTTTTAAAGCATCCTAGACAAAGGCTATTGCAATATTATAAAATTTCATTGAAAAGCAGGAAATATGGATACTTCCTATAATAGAAGTAACGATTACTGGTTGAATTTGTTAAATGGAATGACACATATTTATCAATTTAAAATTGCATCAAGAAACACGTAACAAAGGTTTATTTTAGTTCTCCTTGGTACGCGGTGGTTTCAAATCCACCTCATACCTTCATGTTTTCAAGCGCAACCGAAGAGGTGGTCAAAACCCACCACTTCGGGAAAGCTTAGTAACGATGAAAGAATAAGTTACTCAACTGGACAGAGGATAATTTTTCTCAGTTTTTGCTTGAAAGAATGATAATTGTTGATACTTTGACTGATTTCAAGTGAAAATTGAGGATAATTTGTCCTGTCCAGTTGGGGAAGTTATTTTTTCACCGTTACTTACAAGAGATTGAAGATCAAAACCCACTCTATATTTTAAATAGACCACTTTTTTATCAAGTCGTCACACGATATTCAAAAAAAAATCCAATTTTGCTTTACTTTCCCAAGAATTACCCTTTACTTTGCAATTCAAAGTACTTTTACAAAAACTGAATAAAAAAAATGGAATCACGAGAAAAACACCTCCAAGACTTATCCGAAATCCGTTCGTTGATGGAACGGTCGTCGCGATTTATTTCGTTGAGTGGCTTGTCGGGGATATCGGCAGGGATTAGTGCCTTGTTAGGGGCAGCGGCCATATATTGGTATTTTGACATGACGCCATTTATCAACAAAGCATATTATGCAGGCAGCGGCTGGACACCAAAATTAGGTATTGAACCAATGGTTTTTCTTTCTATTGTTGCCACTTTGGTACTATTTTTTGCGTTAGCAGGCGGTGTTTATTTTACAACCCAGAAGGCGCGAAAGAAAGGTCAGCAGATTTGGAATAAATTAAGTCAAAAATTATTACTTAATTTGCTGATTCCTTTGGTGACAGGTGGTCTTTTTTGCTTGGCATTGATAAAGCAGGGACAATTTGGAATGGTCGCGCCGGCTACCTTGATTTTTTACGGTTTGGCCTTGGTCAATGGTGGAAAATATACGCTGACGGACATCCATTATTTGGGTCTTTCAGAAATTGCCTTGGGACTGCTTGCTCTGTTTTATTATGGGTATGGACTGGAATTTTGGACGATTGGGTTTGGGGTTTTGCATATTATTTATGGGGCGGTGATGTATCAGAAATATGAGAAAAATGATTGAATTCCCAAAGGATTGAGAAAATAACGAATTAACAAATAACAAATAACTAATCAACGAATAACAAACCAGTTTTGAAGCACATTCTTACAAACTTAAACAAAGCCTTTGACCACCGAAATCGGTTGGGAATCATGTCCATTCTAATGGTCAATGACTGGGTGACGTTTAATACTTTCAAAGAAATGCTGGAACTAGCAGACGGCACTTTGGCAAGTCATATCAAAGCCTTGGAAGCAGGGAATTATTTGGAAGTCCGCAAGGAATTTGTTGGTAAAAAACCACAGACCTCTTACTCCGCTACAGTCGCGGGGCGCAAAGCTTTTAATGAGCATTTGGATGCGTTAGAGGCCTTGTTGAAAAATCGAGATTGATGTAGGGGCGTACCCTTGTGGTCGCCCAGTGTGCATTTACATCAATATTTTGAGTTATGGGTGACCACAAGGGTATGCTCCTACGCATTGAATTTCATTTTTTTTGCACATCTACTTTGAATTTCAAAGCACTTTAATGAAATATATTATCATGAATAAACAACCCATTTTTAACAAAAAAAACAACCCAGCAAAACCAACGGTCAACAAACTATTTTGGCTCCTAGCATTGACTTCCTTATTCGATTGCCTACTCCTTGGCTATCGACTGAATTACATTTCTTTCGATTATTCCCTATTCACGAGCATCAGTGATATTGTAACATTTCGAGGCATTCCGACCTTCTTTTTCCTCGTTTGGAATTTGTTTTTAGCATGGATTCCCTACCTCGTTGCCTTATCGCTTAAACGGTTAAAAAAGTCGAAAATTATTATTAGTGTAGTGCTGATATTATGGCTGTTATTTTTCCCAAATTCACCGTATATCATCACCGATTTACTACACCTCCAACACCGTCCCCCCGTGCCGATGTGGTATGACGTGATGTTGTTCTTTTCTTTTGCTTGGACGGGTTTAATATTGGGTTTTGCGTCCTTGATGGAAGTGCAGAATTTTCTAGAGAAACGGTTTTCGACTTGGCAAGTTCAAAGCTTTGTTTTGGGGGCATTGTCCTTGTGTGGATTTGGTGTTTTTGTCGGACGTTTTCAACGGTGGAATTCGTGGGATGTACTGGTGAATCCATTTCAATTGTTATTTGATATGGTGGAAGTATTGCTGCATCCTACAGCGTATTTGGGGACGTTTGGATTGACGATTGTGTTGTCGGGGATGATGATTTTGGGGTATTATACCTTGCGGAATTTGAATCGGCTTTCGTAGGAACTCACTCCAATCAAATGCCCAGTTTTCAGCTATAGCGTAGCAGCAACCTTGGTAAAAAAGCAATTATTCATTTAAGAGAGCTGCCACGCTGTGGCTGAGTTTTCGAATCATTTGATAAAAGTGACTCATGAATGAATTTAGTAGGGTGTTTTGACAAAGGGAGTTTGAGGAGTAAAAATGTTTGTAAAAACATTTTTACTCCTCAAAACCACCACCGCACCGCCACAGGCGGTGCGCCCATCCTCTAAATTCATCCATAGTCCATAAAAATTCTATAATCATCTATAAAAAACGGTAAAATGACAGCAGAAAAATTAAATGATTTAGGTAGGATCACCGCCTTCGTTTCTTTTATGATTGGGACAGGAATTCTTGGATACTGTTTTTCAAATACTCCTGGTGGTGAAATAATAATTTTTGGCTTACTCTACCTTCTATTTGCTGCTTTTGTCAATTCTATCATCCTAATGTTGGTGATTTCAAAAGCTGCTACAGATGCTCCAAACCGAGAGGAATTAGCTTACACCGCCTTGTTAATGCTACTCAATATTCCAATAGCTTTCTTTTATTGCTGCATTATATTTTGAGTTATTTAAACATGAATAAAACTGGGCTTTCAAATTTAAAAAACAACCAAACTCTTTCAACAATGAAAAAACAAATCTCCACTAATCTTTTAGTTTTACTGGCAACTATAGCCTACAACCTCCTTTTTTGGAGCGAAAAAATGGGCGTCAATTCCCTCATTTTCACAATCATTATGCTGCCCATTTTATTTTACGTTCACCCCGAAGGACGAAAGAGTAAACCCGCTTTAATTACCGCATTGGGAACGTTACTAACCGCAATTTTAATCGTCTGGAACAACTCCTTATTGACCAAAATTATTCACATGCTGTCCTTTCTAACATTTGTTGGATTTATGCAAGCGCGGGTATTGCGATTTGTCTGGTTTGGCTTTTTGTTGGGGGGTATTAAATATTGGTGTTTTTCCAAAGAAAATGAGTCAAATCTTCCCCAAAAAAGGCATCTTTTCCAAGACCCCAAAAACCGCTTTTCGAAGCTTTCGATTGTCGGTTTTGCCCTTATTGGTCATCGGTGTTTTTTACTTAATTTATTACAATGCCAATCCCGCTTTCTCTAATTTATCCGACCAGTTTTGGACGGCTTTTTTCAACTTATTCAGTTTTGATATTTCTTTGGCACAGATTTTATTTTTCATCTCCGGATTTATTATCACAGGAAGTATGATTTGGAAATATCCCGCGCCATATTTTGAAAAAAAGCAATTGGAAAAGGAGGAAAATCTTTTGCGAAAATGGGAAGAAAAACACGCGATTGTCAAAACATTCTCCATGATTGGTTTGAAAAACGAGCATCAAATGGTTTTTGGACTCATCATTTCTTTGAATTCATTATTACTTTTAGTCAATGTTTTAGATGTCGTACATGTATGGTTTGGAGAAATACCTGACAATCCGCTTTTGTTGAAGACCTACGTTCACGAAGAGAGGTATTTACTCATTTTAGCGATTCTATTGGCAATATCAGTGGTGCTATTTTTCTTTCGAAAAAACCTTAATTTTTATCCAAAAAACGAGATACTCCGGCTACTTTGCTATTTTTGGATTGCTCAAAATGCAGTATTGGTGATGTCTGTTTTCATTCGAAATGCGCATTATATCAATACTTGTGGGTTCGCTTACAAACGCATTGGGGTCATGGTTTTTCTGGCACTCACGCTCTTTGGTTTGTACACCCTCTTTCTAAAAATTAGATATAAAAAAACGTTCTATTTCCTGCTACAGCGCAACGCTTGGGCCTTGTATGCTGCCCTTGTAGGGGTGTACGAAAAACTGCACGCACACGTCAACAGTTTTTTGTGAGAGATGTACTTGTTTAGAAATGTCGGCACAGCGTGTCGACCCTTTTGGTAACAAAGTAATATTTTCTATCTTATAGCCACAG
>JBLHWU010000082.1:0-25381 GCA_047629355.1 Saprospiraceae bacterium
AAGAATTATGACTGTTGCTGCTATCTTTTTTGATGCCTAGTTTTTCTATCATTTGAAGTAAATCCAATACTTTTTGCTCCAAAACAACTTGGTTTTGGCGTAAAATGGCATTTTCTGCCTTTAGTATCGCTATTTCTTCATCTTTTGTCATCGCACAATATTAGCTAAATTATTCTTTCTCAAATGTTCAACTCAAATTTAAGTCTGCTTTCTGACTTTGTTTTTTGTACCTGAGTAGTTATGTTATTTCCACTATGATATTAGTGAACAATCTTTTGCTGAACGGTGGTCGGAAACAGATTTTAGAAGTTTATTTATAGTGAACAGAGAAAGGTTTGTTTGTAAGACAGAAAAAGAAAGTGTTGAAATTAATTATTATATTTCAAATGGAAAAAAATCTAAAAATGAAGATTATTTTGAAGCAATAAGAAACCATTGGTCAGTAGAAGTGAGCAATCATGTGCGAGATGTAACCTTCAAAGAGGATGATTTGAAAACGAAGCAAAAACCTGTTAGTAAGATGTTTGCAAGTCTCAGAACCTTAACCATTAAACTTTTAGGGTTTATTAAACCTAAAAACATGGTTGCTCAACTTGAATTATTTTCTGATAAATTTCAAGTTTTGCTTTATTGGTTAAGGGAAATTAACTTCATTTGATAAGGAAATATTAGCTGATAATCAAATTGTTATGTACTTAACAATATGTTTGTAAGAAAACCTTTTTATAATAAGTAACCAGTCGTAATTAAACATAACTTAACTTTGGTTCAATCCCTTTGGATACGGCTTTTTCGATAAAAATTAAGTTATACATAAATATGATTGGTTACTTAGCGTCTATAATTCTCCAAAAAATCCTTGATTGAATCTTCCCAAACCCTGAAGGGATTAAATTTGAATAACCACGGATGAAATCCGTGGTCGATTGTACCATAACGCTAATCATGAAGGGATTGAATATCAGTTATATTCAATCCCTTTAGGATTTTTTACACTTTATTAAATACCTCCACACATTTCATTCGAGGCTATTCACATTCATCCACTTCATGGATATTGACTAAAATTTGAGGTATAGCATTATTTTAAATTCCAATAATTGCAAAAAAAAATGCCTGAACAACAAGCGTTGTCCAGACATCTAAAATGAATAATTCTTTAACCTTAATCCTTAACAAATTTCTCATGTAAAAACTCCTTTCCATTTTGAATGGTCACTAAATAAAAACCGTTTTGCCAATCATAAACTGGAATATCCACCGTATTTATACCCATTTCAAAATTACTTTTTTCCTTGAATAAAACTTTCCCCGAAAGGTCAACAATTTGAATTTGACCTTGATTTTCTGTATCCGTATTGAATTCAATTTTAATATAATCAGACGCTGGGTTTGGAGACAATTCAAGAGATAAAGCAATCGAAACTACTGTTCCAAGTCCTCCATTTGTACCCAAGTTACTACCCATTTCTAAACGGGTAACCGTAACAAAATTAGCAGACACATCCCAACAACCAGATGCAGGTGCTTCTGCTTGAAAAATATCGCCCTCTTCTGCTATCAAACCGCTTGTATAGATTAAGTTGTAAACATGACAAACGCCAATACCTGCATTTTCAAAATCAACAAAATCGTCTTCCGTAATGCCCAAAATGACTTCATTTTCATCAGTAATGACGTAACGTTGCTTGTCAGTTATTGAGCCGTCATTGACAAAATTTAAGGTGTCTGCAACGCCATCAATAAAAATGGTTACTTCCGTTTCTCCGTCTTCAGTCGTCACAAGACCACCATCAGGATTGACTTTATAAACGGTTAAAAAGTTATCTGAAATATCGTAGCAGCCGTCTGTCAAAACTGCTGAAAATAAATCATCACCTACTTCTATTTCAACGATACCAGTATGCGACATTCCATAAATTCGGCAAGTCCCTTCTGGTATATTCTCAAAATCATATAAGTTAAAACTCAACACATCAACGACCATATTCATTTCATTGGTAATAATGTATTTGTAGTCAGCTCCAATGTTACTGGTATTGAAAAGTCCAACAAAATCACCATTCCCATCCCCTGGGCAAGTATAAATTTCGGTCGTATTGCCTGGCGTAAAAATCGTTGCGCCATCAACCACGATTCGGTTAATCGTGATGAAATTATTAGACACATCAAAACAATCATCTGATAAGGCATCTGTATCTAAATTATCTCCCTCACCCGCAATGATATTGCCCGTATAAGAAATCCCCCATACTCGACACACGCCCGCTGGTGCGAAATCAAAATCATGAAAATCATTGAATTCGACACTCATCACGATGTTATTTTCATCCGTAATAATGTACGCATAAGCTGCGAAGGAAAAGCTACCTGTGATGAAATTCACGACATCTGCTTCCCCATCATTCACACAAAAATCAACCACATCGCCAAGGTCAGAAACGATGATGTCACCGCTGGGTTGGTCACGCACTATTTCAATGAAACTTTCTGAAACATCGAAGCATTCTGTTGACATTACATCTGTGATATTATCACCTAATTCAGCGACCAAATCACCAATGTAGGAAATACCGTAAACCTTACAAATACCAACACCTGCTGGCTCAAAATCAAACGAATTGATAGTTGGCAATGCTAAAATAACACCTTGATTATTCGTTACAATATATTGATAATCTGAATCTTGTGCATCAGAGTTGGTTGCAAATTCAATAACATTTGGATTGCCATCATTTGGACAAATAATCACAGATTGTTCTCCATTGACCGTTGTCAAACCACCAGCATTAACATACGTTTTAATAATGGTTAAATGGTTGTCAGAGACATCAAAACAATCATTTGATAAGTCTATATTTTGTAAGGTATCACCAATCATTCCTTGATAATCTCCCGTAAAAGAGACCCCATAAACCCGACAGGCTTGCGAAGGAAATATATCAAAATCAATGTTAAAAGCGAAGGTATTTCCTAAGATAACATCGTTTTCATCCGTGATGATAAAAATATATGGTCCGATTTCCGCATCCACATTCACTATCGAAATAATATCGTTGTTATCATCCCCTGCACACAAAGTCATCGTCGGTGCACCATTGCTAAATTCCAATATTCCCCCTTCTGGATTGATGCGTCGAACGGTGATTAAATTATCTGAAAAGCTAAAGCAATCATCCGAAAAAACAACGATTGAAGCATCGTCACCTAGCTGCATCGTAATATTTCCAGTATAAGCGACGCCAAGCACAAGACATTCTCCTAAAGGTGCATTTTCAAAATCATAAGAATCACCTGTTTCAATCGCTAAAACGATATTATTTTCATCTAAAATAATATAAGCGTACGGAGAATTTGAAGCGTCTGTATGCACGAATTCTACGATATCCGCGCTACCATTTCCTGGACAAGTAAAAATATCTGTTTCGCCGTTAGCTAGCTCAATTAAACCACCATTTGGCGTCTCTCGAACCACTTCAATATAATCTACGGAAATAGCAAAACAATCATCAGAAATTGGGTCGAAATGCAGGGTATCTGCTGGACTCAATATCAAATTACCCGTATATGCCAAGCTATAAATTCGACAAATCCCTTCAGATGCATCCTCAAAATCCCAAGTACCGCTGCTCGTAATTGCCAGTACTTCGTCACCTGCATTGGTAATCGCATAAGCCACTTTTGATTGAGAATTATTGGCAATTTCAAAAGCGACTACATCTGCGTTTCCGTCACCAGGACAAGTGTAGGCGATGGTATCTCCATTGATAAACGTAAGGTCTCCGGCATTAGGTGTTTCCCGATAAATTTCAATAAAATTAGTGGACAATTCAAAGCAATCATCTGATAAAATATCTGTAAAAATATTGCTTGCCGTTTGGTCAAAACTTTCAAAATAAGATAAACCATAAACGCGACAAACGCCTTCGCCTGCATTCTCAAAATCATAAGAATTGTTAGTGGCAAAATCTAAAATATTACCAGTCGTATCTGCGATAATATAGCCATAGTTGACCGAGCCAATACTCATGTTTTGAAAACTCACCACATCTACAATACCATCATTTGGACAAGAGAATACCGTTACTTCACCCGCCAAAGTCGCAATAGACCCACCATCGACTTGATTGCGTTCGACGGTAATAAAATTGGTTGAAATAGAATAACAGTCATCCGTAATATCCGTTGAAAAAATATTATTTCCATCAGCAGTTATAAAACTGCCAGTGTAAGCAACTCCATAAATATGACAAATCCCCACACTTGCACCAGCAAAGTCATGTATATCATCCAATTCTGTTCCTAAAAGGTTACCGTTTTCATCCGTAATCAAATATCCATAAAGCGAGTTCGATGGATTTTGATGCATGTAAACAACAGGGCTTGGTTGACCGTCACCAACACATATTTCAATAAAATCACCGCCATCCAATAAGGAAACGGTTCCACCTTCTGGCACATCTTTAAAAACTTCCACTGCTGTATCAGACAAGTCATAACAAGTATCAGATAAGTCTGCCGTGTTGATATCATCCCCAACCGTAGCCGTCAAATTACCCGCATAAGCCACGCCATATACAAAGCAACTTCCTTCTGGAAGCCCTTCAAAATCGAAATCTCCATCTTCTGAAACACCAAGGATAATACCCGCTGCATCCGCAATTAAATAAGCATAATTCCCAATGGAAGTATTCATATTTCCAAAAGATAAAACATCAGGATTGCCATCAGGACAAGTGTAAGCGACGGTATCGCCGCTTGCGGTTAAAACATTGCCAGCATCAGGAATGACACGATTAACCACAACATAATTGTCCGATAAAATCCAACAAAAAGAGCCAAAATCTACCTCATGGATATTCTCACCAATCGGAAAGTTTGGCACACCACTGTAGGACAAACCATAAACCCGAGAAACGCCACCATCAAAATTTTCGAAATCGAAATTATTGCCTGAAAACCAAGCAATAATCACATCGTTTTGATCCGTAACAATGAAGCGATAGGCGGTTGCCCAGGTACTGGGTTTGAATTTAACCACATCGGCTTCCCCATCGCCTACACAGACGGTGGTTTCGAGTTCATTAGAAAAGGTAGAGACGGTGGTTGGGAGACAAATCGCAGTCGCATCTTGTGGAAGGATAAACAATGAAAAAATCGCAACATAAGCGGTTGCGAGCAGTTTGGGAGTACTCATAAGATTAAGTATTTTATTATAGTCTCTAAAATTAATATTTTAGCAAAAAAATATTTTTTTTTACAACTTTAAATCGTTCTAAAACGATATTTAATAGCTTTAAAATTAATTTACAAAGAACTTCTTATTTATAACTAATTTGCAAATATATGTAATATTCTGTCAAGAATGGGGTAAATGAAGTACCTGAAAATGGGTATTTTTGACGTTAAAAAAAAAGATAATTTAAATGACTCATTAATGTTATGTCTTATTATTTAATTTAAATTTTATAATTCATTGATAGCATTTTTAATATAAAATAAAGATTCATTTAATTTAGAGAAATTAGTCATCAAAGAAAAAGGGAAAAGAGGTTAATATAAGCGACAGAAAGATTTTTAAACTTCAAAAAAAGGTCTATTCAGCATTAATTTGATTGATGCGGGGTTTTAAGGAATGCGAAATAAATAACCTAAGTAACGGTATATTTCACTCTTATTTTTTCACTTTAAAATTGTTCATTATATCAACATAAATCGCACTTCTAAAGTGAAAACTGAGAACAAAATCTCACTCTCAATAAACTACTGCAACAACCCTTAAATAACTACCTACTTAATTTGAGAAGTAAGAAAATCCTAAGATTTTCAAGCTTCATAAAACATAGTGCGCCTCGCCGAAGGCGAGGCGGGTGAGGTTATTGAGGGGTGAAAACGGTTTTTACAAAACCATTTTCACCCCTCAAACTCCCTTTGTTTTAGATAGGTAGTTATCTTTCGGGCTACACCACTACATTTATTAATTCCACCTTCCTAACAATAAATTTCAGAAGGTATTTAAGGATATCTTCTCTTTTTAGTACTTTTGGCTTTTGGGAATAGCATCCAGTAATTAAACATACCTGTTATATAAACATCAAATAAGTCAATGATAAAAGCAAAACAGATAAAAAAGTCCTACGGTGACTTAGCAGTACTAAATGGTGTGGATTTAGAGATTGACAAGGGAGAAATTGTTTCTATTGTTGGAAAATCTGGTGCAGGAAAGAGTACACTTTTGCACATCTTGGGAACGCTAGACTTAGCCGATTCGGGTGACTTAATCATCAATGATACTTCTATTAAATCGTTGAATTCTAATGAATTAGCAGACTTTAGAAATAAAAATATCGGCTTTGTTTTTCAATTTCATCATTTATTGCCAGAATTTACGGCCTTAGAAAATGTTTGTCTTCCTGCCCTTATTCAAAAACAGGCAGAAAGTGATGCTAAAAAACGTGGAAAAGAACTCTTAGACTATCTTGGCTTAGGCGACCGATTGACGCATAGACCAACCCAGTTATCAGGAGGAGAGCAGCAGCGAGTTGCAGTTGCACGAGCGTTGATGAACAAACCAGCGGTCGTTTTTGCAGACGAGCCAACAGGAAATTTGGACTCCGCAACTTCGCAAGAAATTCACGATTTGTTGACTCGGTTGCGCAAAGATTTTCAGCAGACTTTTGTAGTCGTAACGCACAACGAAGAACTCGCTGACTTGAGCGATAGAAAATTAGAAATGGTCGGAGGGATTTTGGTTTAAAAATAGGAAAAAGCAATATAAAATGGCAGAAGACAAAAAACCATTTAGGGCTACGCCAGAAGAAAAATCGAAGGAAAAAATCCGCACAGGATACGGAGAACTCACCAATGGACTCTCCGATTTTTTTAGAAATCTCGCCGATTTACGCCCCGGGCTTGACCGAGCAGGCACAATTATTCGTATTCGTGATAATCGAGAAATGAAGGGTGCAAATGCCTGGTTGTTGATGTGTTCTATTGTGGTCGCTTCCTTGGGTTTAGACCTGAATTCACCAGCTGTTATCATTGGTGCGATGCTGATTTCGCCTTTAATGTCGCCGATTTTGGGTATTGGCTTATCCTTTGGAATCGAAGATAGAGTAATGTTGCGCAATTCCTTTTTTCACCTAATGATTGCTATCGGCATTGCGTTGGTAACGAGTTTTATTTATTTCAAATTAACTCCTTTTGGTGCAAAAACACCCGAAATTGATGCCCGTACCGCCCCTACCCTGCTCGATGTGATGGTCGCCTTTTTTGGAGGAATTGCCGGAATTGTTTCTGGGTCGCGAAAAGACCAATCGAATGCCATTCCAGGTGTCGCTATTGCTACTGCGTTGATGCCGCCCTTGTGTGTAACGGGTTATGGATTGGCGAATGGAGATTGGGAAGCTGTCGGTTATTCTTTTTACTTATTTTTCATCAATGCTACTTTTGTTGCACTGGCTACTTATTTGATTGTCAGGCTTTTAAAATTCCCACAAAAGCAATTTAAAGATGAAAAAGAAAAGCGAAAAACGCACCGCTGGATGCTGATTCTGAGTATCTTACTAATTGTTCCGAGTATTTATACAATGTGGACAGTTTATAAAAAAGTACAAGACAAACAGCAAATTCAGGTTTCTATGAATGATATATTTGGCGAAGGAAACTGGGAATGGGAGCAAAATAATATTTCCTCAAAAAATAAAAAATTAAAAGTTCGAGCTTATTTGGCAGACGATATCATCCCTCATAGCATTATTAATAAAAGGAATCGGTTTTATTTAAGAACGGATAGCCTCGCTGATTTACGATGTGTGCGAACGAACCTGTCGCAAGAAAAAATAGATGAGGCGAAACTGGGAAATTCTATTGAAAAACGGATCCTGGAAAATTTACAGGAAGACATTCAAGACATTAGTGAAAAAGATAGGGAGATTATTTCTTTGAATGAGCAATTGGATAGTCTTTCAAGCGATAAAACGTTTTTTAGAAACATCACCGCGGAAGCACAAACGTTATTTCCAAAGTTAACAGAAATCGGTTTTGCGAGAGTTCAACAGACCAATTTTGATACTTTAATTATGGAAATGCCGACTTTTATTGTGCATTGGGAGGAGACTAAGCCACAAAAGGAAAAAGACGAAGACCGTAAAAAGTTAAAGTCTTGGATTATGTATCGAGCGAAGTTGGATTCTCTGCAAATTTTAGAGAAATAGTGTATGAAAAAGAAACTGCTAATTACAGGCGCATCAGGTTTTTTAGGTTGGAATATGGCAACGTTTCCCCAGGCTGATTGGGAGATTATTGGGACCTATTTTTCTAATAAAATCGGGTTGTCAAACGACATCGAAGCCATTCCTCTAGATTTACTTAATTTTGAAAAAACGGCGGCAGTTATTCAAGAAATTCAACCCGATGCGATATTGCATTTGGCAGCAAATTCGAGTACCCATCTATGCGAAGAATCACCCGAAGACACTTTTAAAATTAATGTGGAAACGCCTGCTTTTTTAGCAAAATTAGCAGCCGAAATCAACAGTCACTTTCTCTTTACTTCCAGCGAACAAGTTTTTGATGGCCATCAAGCACCTTATTTTGAAAACGACCAACCGAGTCCTAAAAATGCTTACGGCAAACAAAAATTAGCTGCGGAAAAAGCAGTTTTAAAATATAAAAATACCTGCGCAGTTCGCATCGCCGTCCTTTTTGGCAATGCAGGCGAAGGCACTCGAAATTTCATGCACCAATGGATTGCCAAATGGAAGAATAATGAATCTATAACTGTTTTCCATGATGAAACTCGGTCATTTTTAAGTGGTCAGTCTGCGGCGCAAGGTTTGTTTTCTTTGTTAAATCAGCAAGCAGAAGGCATTTACCATTTAGCGGGAGCAGATGCGGTTTCGCGTTTAGAATTTGCTTCTTTGTTGAAAGAATATGCGAATCTTCCATCGGCAGAAATTCTTTCTAAGTCACAGAAAGACGTGAATACCTTGGCATTTCGACCTGCGGATTTGACGTTAGATTGTCAGGATTCGGAGAAACTTGGTTTTATGAAAAGAACCTTAAAAGAAGAAGTTAGAAGTTTATTTTAAAAATCAGGGTTCTATATTTGCCAAATAATAAAAAACCAGACCAAGAGGTGCAAGTACAGCAAGTATACCCAAAATCATTCCCGTAACAACTGCCCAATGCGAGTTCCCATTACTCAATTCAGCAATACTGCTAATGGTTGCCATCAGGCTCAGAATAAAGCCAATAATCATCAAAGTTCCAGTAACTGAAAGAATGCCCAACAGCATCAAAATTGCGCCTCCAAGCCCTAAGAAAAATACTTTAGCCGTCGCTGCCTCATCACTAGTAATAGAAAACCAATTTTGCATTTTTTGAAATAATTTGGCTCTTTTTCTTTGTTTCTTCACCGTATTCCTCTTCGTTCTTCGCTTACTGGATTCCGCTTTTTCTTCTACCTCAAAAACAGTCAAAAAAGTCGATTTTCCAGATAAACTTGCCTCCGCACAGAGCATAGGAAAATTAGCTATCGGCATAACCAATAGTAAAAATAGTAGTGTTCTTTTCATTATAAAAATTTGTATTGAAGTGAATACCGAAAAGAATAGCTTATCCCCTAAGTCGTCTTTCAAGTTAACCCTGTCGGATGGTAATTAAATTAAGGAGATTGTTTTATTTTTACACCGCTTGTCCTATACTTTAAAGGCGATTTCCTTCGAGCTTCCCATCCGCGAAGTGGATGAATATGAATAGCCCCGAATGAAATTCGGGGACATTGAATGAATTGTTATAATCCTGGAGGGATTGAATATTGATATTTTATATATTCAATCCCTTCAGGATTATTTCCAGCAGGTTCCTTTTCCATGGATTTCATCCATGGTCATTCACATTCAATCCCTTCAGGATTTTCTGAACTTGAATGATTACTTAGAAGCCAAAAAAAACTCCGACACTTGAACAAATCAAATGTCGGAGTTTTTTTATTACCGCTATTAAGTTTTAAGACTCTCCCATCATCTGCAATAATTTCACCATTCGCGGCTGCAAATTTTTTCTATCCACAATAAAATCCAAGAAACCATGGTCTAACAAAAACTCCGAAGTCTGGAAGCCATCTGGCAAGTCCCGCTTAATCGTTTCTTTAATTACACGCGGGCCTGCAAAGCCAATCAATGCCTTTGGTTCGGCAAAATTGATGTCGCCCAACATCGCAAACGAAGCCGTAACACCACCAGTTGTCGGATCAGTCATTAAAGAAAAATAAGGAATACCCGCTTTTTTCAACTGCGACAATTTAGCGGAAGTTTTAGCCATTTGCATCAAAGAAAATGCCGATTCCATCATTCGAGCACCGCCTGATTTTGAAATCATCAAAAACGGAATGCGGTTGTCTAAACTATGGTTGATTGCCAAGGAGATTTTCTCCCCAACTACCGAACCCATCGACCCACCTATGAAAGAGAAATCCATTGCTGCAACAACCAGTTTCTTACCACCAACTGTACCTTTTCCAACGGATAAAGCATCCGTCAAATCCGTCTTTTTCTTAGCAGCAACCAATCGGTCTGAATAAGGTTTTAAATCTGTAAAATTCAAGAAATCCTTAGACACCAAATCAGTAAACAATTCCTCGAATTTGCGGTCATCGAACAGCAAATCAAAGTAATCATGTGACCCAATTCTGACGTGATAGTTGCATTTCGGGCATTTGAAAAAATTCTCCCGCATCTCTTTGGAAGTAGTCGTTTCACTGCATTCTTTACACTTGTACCATAAGCCGTCAGGGGCTTCTTTTTTATATTTAGTTGCTGTCTGTATCCCGTCTGTTAATCGTTTGAACCAACCCATGTGGAGGAAGCTTTTGATGGAAAAACTGGTAATTTGACTTACCAATTAGTACCATATTTTATAATTCTTCGTTTTGATTGCCAAAAATAGCAATCGTTTTTAATCTATCGTAAGAAGTTGTAAATTAAGTTCAGCAGTTTGACTATAAAACATTCTATAGACAAAGATTTTCGCTAAAACTTGGCGCAAAGAAAGCTAAAATTCTCAATACTTAAAATTTTTCACGGTATTAACGAAAATTTTGACATTATCTAAAGGTGTATCTGGATAAACGCCATGCCCTAAATTAGCAATGTGCTTGCCGCCAAAATCTCGCAACATTTGCTCCGTAGTTGCCTGAATATTTTCTGGAGAACTGTACAATAAACAAGGGTCAAGATTCCCTTGAATAATTTTGTCAGCCCCTATTTTTGCTCGGCCTATAGCAGGTTTTGTGTTCCAGTCCAAGCCAATCGTGGCACAGTTCAATTGTCCAACTTCTTCCAATGAAAACCACGCACCTTTCGCAAAAACAGTCACTGGAACTTCATCGATAGCGTCACAGATTCTCTCTATATACTTTAAAGAAAATTCTTCAAACTGTGCAGGTGCTAAAATGCCCCCCCAAGAGTCAAAAATCTGCAAAACATCTGCGCCATGCTTAATTTTACCTTTTAAATAGACAATAATTGTATCGGTAATTTTTTCCAACAGCAAATGCGCCAATATAGGTTCTTGATATAAAAACTTCTTTGCTTTGGAGAAGGTTTTGCTACCAGACCCCTCAACCATATATGCCAATAAGGTCCACGGCGCACCGGAAAAACCAATCAATGGTACTCGCCCATTCAAGCCTTTTTTCGTTGCATCCAAAGCATCAAAAACATAGCTGATTCTTTCCACAGCATCCTCGCCCGTTAGCAATTTATCAATATCTGCCTTACTTTCGATGGTTTTTGGAAACATCGGACCACGTTTTTCTACCATATCATAGTCCAAGCCCATCGCCTCAGGAATCACCAAGATATCAGAAAAAATAATCGCAGCGTCCACGCCCAATTCATCAATCGGTTGAATCGTCACTTCTGCCGCCAAATCAGGCGTAGAGACCAATTCTTTAAAGCCACTCAACTTCCCACGCAATGCACGGTATTGAGGCAAAATTCGTCCAGCCTGACGCATCAACCACACGGGTGGACGTTCTACTTTTTCTCCAGCAATTGTTCTTAAAAATAAATCGTTTTCTAATTTCATGTTGCAAAATTAACGAGAAAGCAATTGCTTTTTTCCATCAAAAAATTTATTGACTTTTTTTTTACACAAAGGTGGATGTTTCGATTTTCAGAAATTGCCTATTTGGATAGGCTTTAGTGACTTTCTGTTACAGAACGAAGGTTCATAAGTCAAAGACTCTCTTAAAAATGCTGTTCATAAAATTCAACAACTTGTTCATCCACCATGACATCCTGTGGCTTGATTTTTTGTTTTAAAACGATGCCTTCTAAGGTACGGCAGCGACTCAATGCAACGTAGGTTTGCCCATGTTCGAATGCGCCTTTCCCCATATCAATGATGACTTTATCGAATGTTTTTCCTTGTGATTTATGAATGGTTACCGCCCAGGCAAGTTTGAGTGGGTATTGCGTAAATGTGCCCATAATTTCCGACGTAATCTCTTTGGGATCATTGCCTTGTTTGTATTTTAAAATTTCCCATTCTGCTTTATGAACCTCGATTTCCTTACTTTCTCCACTTTCTTCAACCAGCACTTTTATTTTATCGAATTCAATTTGCACCACTTTTCCAATCGTCCCATTCACATAATCACCGCTTTCATGGTCGTTGCGAATAAACATGACTTGCGCACCTTCTTTTAATCGTAAAATTTGCTCAGTCGGATACTGTGAGGGTTTAAAATCACCGTCAATTTTTGCGTGATAAGTGTATTCTAATGCTAAAATATCCGCTAGTTCCTTGTTATTAATTTTATCAACCAAATAATTGCGTGGTGATAAGGTTACATAAAAATCGGTAGTTTCAAAATCTGGTTCATACCGCACATTCAAATCCTCCAAATCTTCATAATCCGCTTGATTTAAACGAATCGCTTCCAATAATCTTAGAAAAAATCGCGCTTCCTGCCGATATACTTTCCGCAATTCCAGCATCTCCATTTCAAAATCTCTTTCAAAAACTTTGGCAGAAAAAAAGTAGGCACTCTCATATTGAAACTTAAAAAACGCTCGCTCCACTTCCGTGGCAATCACTGGCGGCAATTGAAATAAATCACCAATAAATACCATTTGTACGCCACCGAATGGCTCGTAGATTCCTCGATTCTTTTGCAAAAATATATCAATCGCATCCAACATATCTGCCCGAACCATAGAAATTTCATCAATAACCATGACTTCGATATTCTGAATGACTTTCTTGTATCTTTTACTGATTTTTATATCTCTGGCTGTTAAAAATCTCGGTGGAAAACCGCAGAAAGAATGGATGGTTTGTCCTTTAACATTTAAGGCAGCAATCCCCGTAGGTGCCAGCACAACCGTTTTTTTTCGGCTGGTACGACGGAATAAACGTAGTAAAGTGGATTTACCCGTCCCGGCACGTCCAGTGATAAAAATGCTGTTGTTCGTTTTTTCTAAGACGTCGAGGGCGTATTTGAAATCGCCGTTGAGTTCGAGTGGTTTTACGTTTTTCATAAAGGTGCGCTCTACTACTTTTTCTTCTTTTTAATATTTATGGCAAGGAACGAATCCCCCAGTGTGTAGCCTTTAGACTACGAAAGTATAACTTAAGCGTAGCCCAAAGGCTAAACACCGAGGGATTCGTACTTAAGTAACGCGTAGTATTTATTGGTTGCGTTTACAATTCTTTCACCAAGAAAACATACACCGGAAAGTGGTCACTATACCCACCAATATAATTATCTCCAGAAAACGTTCGCCAAGGATAGCCCTTATACTGCCCCGTTTTCGTTTGCAAATATTTCTGATTAAAAACTCGCGCTTTGTAAAAATGGTAACCTTTATCATTCTGTCTCACCAGACCTGAAGAAACGATAATTTGGTCAAATAAATTCCAGGAATCTCGCCAAGCCAAGGTTCCAATACCCTTTTTAAAATAAGCATACATCGGGTTGAATAAATCACCATCTTCCACTTTATTCGGCTTTATTTTTGGCGCAAGTATCTTTTTTACACTTGGACTAATTGGGTCGTCATTCAAATCCCCCATAATAATCACTTTGGCATTTGGATCCGCCGTTTGCAGAGAATCGACAATATATTTATTTAACTTCGCGCTCCCCTCTCGACGCCACGAAGACGCCGCTTCTCCACCACCGCGCGACGACCAGTGGTTAACCAAAACGTGTAAAAGTTCACCATCAAATTGACCCGACACCAATAGTATATCACGCGTATAAACTTTCGAGCCATCTGGTTCAATAAGGTTAGCAGGAATCTGCGTCGCTTTTTCTACTTTAAAATATTTGGGCTGATAAAGTAAACCAACGTCGATGCCCCGCTTGTCAGGTGAATCAAAATGAACTACCTTATAATTCCGAGCAATAATGGTTGGATGCTTCGTTAAATCTTCCAATACTTTCCTATTTTCTACCTCTGCAACCCCTAATAAAGCAACTCCATCAGGCGTCATTTCTGTGCCCATCTGGCTAATAACCTTAGCGAGCTGACCTAATTTTTCGTGATATAAAGTAGTATTCCACAATTTCACACCATCCGGCGTAAATTCAGTATCCCGAACATCTGGCGTATCTAAGGTGTCAAACAAATTTTCAACATTGTAAAAACCAATACACCCAACTCTCACTTCTTTATCCTGCGCGAAACTTGAATTAGCGATAAATAATGCCACGAATACCATCAAAAAATTCTTCATTAGTTTTGTTTTATATTACGAATAATAACTTAAGTAACTCGGGTTTGCAACCCGAGTTACTTAATAAGGTAAATTTCCTCAATGTTAGATTATTGCAAAGTCTTTCATTTTACCAAAATCAGGGACGAACCTACACAATTTTTCCCTACTTTTGCCATTCACTTGAGAGACAAATTTTTAAAATGCCATATTTCTAAATTCGTCTTACCAAAAATTTAACATCCCACCTTCTGGATTTCCGGATAAGTACTTAGGAACGTGCAAAGAAGAACTTACAAGACTTTTGAGGTTATTTTGCCCTTATTTTTCACTTTTGAAATACTCACTTATATCAACATAAGGGAATTTGTAAAAAATAACCTACCCATCTGACTTGCTCTTTTCCCTTTTAAAAATGCTATAAAAAGCCTCAAATAACCAGTTATGCTCGCTTTTTTTAACATCTTTAAAAGAAAAAATAGCTGCGTCATCTTGGGTAGCTTATTTATTACAAACTCCCTAACTCCAATTTCAAAAGTAAATATCTCTTGTCATTTCGACCGAAGTGGAGAAAAAGACCAAACTAAATTACCCAAGAATATCAATTTCTTTTTTCCTCATTCCTTGAAAAAACGAAATTTCTTTTTAATGAAAAAATCAACTACCTTCCTGAAAATCAGAAAGTTGTCAATTTAGTTCGGCTACACAACTGAGTATTTTTGTTAAAAAATAAAAACTGAATTGCATCAAATATTCGTAAATGCCCTAATTAATCCTCAACCATTAACCATTAATCATTCAAATACGTACTTTTGCAAAAAACAATCAAATTTATTTTATGAAACAAATTTTACTATCTATTTTGTTCATTGGCGGATGCATCCTTTCAGGCATCAGTCAGACAGTCGTCAAGGGATTTGTCAGGGAAGTTAATACGGAACCTGTCACTAATGCCTTGGTGGAAGTCGCTGGACAAACTACTGAAACAGACGAGAATGGCTACTTCTCTATGCAATTTAAAAGCCTGAAGGGCGATATTATTCTCCATATCACGAAGGCTGGCATTGAGCCCATTACTCAAAATGTAACCGTTACCTTAGGACAAATTTTAGACTTAGGCAATATCGAAGCTGCGATACTTACGAGTAGCACAGATTATACTGCCGAAGATAGAATTTCCTCTATAACGCTCATTTCTGATGAAATCGAATCGTCGCAAGACAATCAAAACATCTCCGGTGTCTTGACGGCTTCTCGGGACGTATTTGTCAACACAGCAGCGTTTACCTTTGGAAATGCACGTTTCAGAATTCGAGGCTACGATTCCGAAAATTCTGAAGTACTTCTAAATGGTGTCCCTTTCAATGAATTAGAAAACGGACGGGTATTTTGGAATGCTTGGGGTGGCTTGAATGACGTGACTCGAAATCGTCAAAATGCATTTGGTTTGCAAGCGACAACTTACGGCTTTGGTGGCGTTGGCGGTGCTTCAAGCATTGATTTGCGAGCATCTTCGCAACGGGCACAAACGCGATTTTCCTACGCTATTTCCAACAGAAGCTACCGTCAGCGGGCAATGTTGACCTATTCTACCGGCATGATGCCAAACGGTTGGGCAGTGTCTGCTTCCGTTTCCAAACGATGGGCGGAAGAAGGCTATATCACAGCAACTTCTTACGATGCTTACTCCTATTTCTTATCTGTTGATAGAAAAATGGGCAAAAATTCTACCTTGAATTTTGTCGCAATGGGCGCACCAAGTAAGCGTGGACGGGCAACTGCAGCAGTGGAAGAAATTACAGATTTGACCAAAAATAACTACTATAATCCTTACTGGGGCTATCAGGATGGTGAAAAGCGAAACTCTCGGATTCGAAATACACACCAACCTATTTTCATGATGCGACATGATTGGGATATGGCGGAAAATCAGAAGTTGACGACGGCTGTTTCTTATTCATTTGGTAGAAACGGAAGTACGACCTTGGACTGGTTTGAAGCGGCTGACCCACGTCCTGATTATTATCGGAATTTGCCAAGCTACTATGCTTCGGAGTTTCCTGGCAATCCAGAATTGGCGGAAAACGTAGCTGCAGGATTGATTGCCAATCCAAATAATTTCCAATTGGATTGGGACGGCTATTATGAAGCGAATAACAACAATAGTGATTTTGTAGTCGATAATGCCGATGGTACTGGAAACACCATTCAAGGGCGTTTTGCACAATACAAAATCATTGACCAACGGTACGATAGCAAGGAATTGAATATGAATGTCAATTACGAAAATAACTTGACAGATAATATTACCTTGACTTCAGGATTGAGTATTCAGAAGCACAAAACCAGCAATTTTAGAGAAATTACGGACTTATTGGGTGGTGACTTTTTTGTGGATTGGGATAGATTTTCAGCACGAGATTTTGGTGGTGATTATTTAGACAATGATTTGAACAATCCAAACAATGTCGTTCGGGTAGGTGATAAATTTGGCTACAACTACGATGGTCATATTCAAAAAAGTAAGGCTTGGGCACAAGGAGAATTTTCTTATAATAAAGTAGATTTCTTCTTCGGGGCAAGTTATGTAGAAACAACGATGTGGCGCGACGGTCATTTTAAAAATGGTCGTTTCCCAAATAGCTCAGAAGGCGTTTCTGCTAAAAAATCATTTACCAATGGTGCAGTAAAAGGTGGAGCAACTTATAAAATTGATGCTCGTAACTACTTGTATGCCAATGTAATGTATGAAACACGCGCTCCTTTTTATCGAAATGCTTATGTTTCCCCACGGACACGTCAGGACTTAGTACCTAACTTGACTAGCGAAACAATCACGTCGATTGAAGGTGGCTATATATTAAGAGGTGTCAACTTGAAAGGACGGATTTCTGGATATTTGACCGACTTTAAAGACCAAACACGAGTGATTCGGTTCTTTACGGATGTAGAATTGGAAAGTGAGTTTATCAACTATGTTTTGACAGACATTGATAGTCGGAACATGGGCTTAGAATTTGCTTTGACTTACAAAATCAATGCTTCTTTGAGTGTTACAGGTGTTGCCGCTTATGGTCAATATTTCTACACCAACCGTCCGACTCGATACCTATTAAATGATATTGACGCACCGTCGGCAGATTTAGTAGATGAGCAAGAAACGGTTTACATGAAGGATTTCCGCAAGCCGGGAATGCCACAGCAAGCCTACTCTTTTGCTGTCAGTTACAATCCAAAGCCTTTGTACCTCTTCGGTGGTCAGCAGCGGTTTTTTGCTAACTTGAACTTCAATTATTTTGACGATATTTACCTTGATTTCAGTCCAGAACGTCGTACCGCAGATGCAGTCGATGGTATAGAAAGAGATTCAGATGCGTGGAATGACATTATAGACCAAGAGCAATTGCCAGCAGCATTTACAATGGATTTCTTTGGTGGTATCTCTTTTTCTCGAAAATTGAGAATGACCATTGGTGTCAACAATTTATTGGACAAAACAGATTTCAAAACGGGTGGCTACGAGCAATTGCGTTTTGATTTGACAACCAAGGATACAAACCAGTTTCCACCGCGCTACTTTTATAGCTTTGGTAGAAATTATTTTGTTAGTTTGAATTATACATTGTAAAAACGGACCATGGTGGACGGCTTACGGCGCACGATGGATTACTTTTTTAAAAGAGAATCTTTGGAAATAATTTTAAATGAGATTTCCAAAGATAATTATTAAGCTCCAATCGCTCCCCTTTAAGGGCTAGGAGTTTCTTAAAAAACCATTCAACATTAAAAAATAAATTTTAAAGAATATATCAATGAAGAAGTCTAATCTTTTGAATTTTCAATTTTTCTTGAGCTGCATTTTAGCAGTCACTCTCTTATTTTCCGCTTGCGTCAAAGACGAGTTTGACGAGCCGCCATCAGAGGTCTTGCCGGATATCGAAGCCAATGCGACGATTGCAGACCTGAAGGCCCTAATCGTTCCAAATAGCATCGAATTGATTGAGGAAGACTTAATCGTTCGTGCAATTGTAACGGGTAATGATGAAGACGGAAATTTCTTTCGAGAACTCGTTGTCCAAGATGAAACTGACGGTATTTACATCAATATCAACTTGACCAGTGCGTTTAATTTATTGCCATTGGGTCGAGAAATTTTTATCAAAGCACGTGGTTTGTATGTCATTGAAGACAATGGTGTACCCAAATTAGGTGGCTATATCGAAACCGAAAACGGCGGACAAAACTTGGGAGATATCCAAGATTTGAACGACCATATCGTTCGTGGAAAACGCAACCAAGTAGTGACACCAATTCAAGCAAGCATCAACGATTTGGATATTTCCATGTTGGCGATGTTAGTTGAATTGCAAAATACCGAGTTTGCTTTCCCTGGTGAAACTTACGCGGATCCTTTTGGTCAACAAACTCAAAATAAAACTTTACAAGACTGTACAGGTTCGGAAATTGATGTGCGAACAAGTGGTTTCGCAACTTTTGCAGGGACGACTGTTGCTGGCGGAAACGGAACATTGACAGCCGTTTACAGTCAATTTAATGGTAGTGGTCAGCTTTTTATTCGTAATCCAGAAGATGCGGATATGCCGAATCCTCGTTGCGATGGTTCGACCGGTACAGGTGGTACGGGTAATGAGACCTTGATTTCAATTGCGGACTTGAAAGGCTTATACTTAGGTGGTGCAGCAGAAGGTCCAGATGAAACAAAAATCTCAGGAATCGTAATTTCTGATAGAGCGAATGGTAATATTGTTCCACAGAACTTGCACTTGCAAGATGGCGACCAAGGAATTATTGTACGTTTCCAACAAGGACATAGTTTTAATGTAAATGATAGAATTGAGGTGATTGTTTCTGGACAGGAAATCTCTGAATTCAACGGTGGATTGCAGGTGAATAACGTAGCAAATACCAATGGTGTTTTTATTGAAGAAGCAACTTCTCCAACGCCGCGTGTTGCGACCGTTAGTGAAATTATAGCGAATAATGACCTTTGGGAGTCTACTTTAGTAACTGTTATTGATGCGAACATTGGTGGAAACGCTGGCTATAGTTTCAATGAAGTTAGTGACGGAACGGGTACAATTGATTTGTATGCAAGCTCTTTTGCTTCGTTTTATGAAACAGCAGTACCAACAGGCGTAGCAGCGGTTACAGGTATTTTATCGCAATTTACTGACCCACAGATTACGATGCGAAGTATAGACGATGTAGTGCTTGGCGGCGGTGGTGGACCTGGTGGTGGAGACCCTGAGCAAATAAGCATCGAAGATATTCGTGGTTTGTTTAGCAGTGGTTCAACTTCTGCACCTGTCGACAAATTCATTCGTGGTGTCGTGATTTCTGACATTGCAGGTATGAATATTACCGCAAGAAACTTAGTTATCCAAGATGGCGATTTTGGTATCGTTGTACGTTTTTCTAACGACAATACTTTTGAATTGGGTGATGAAATCGAAGTTAACATTTCTAACTTAGAATTGTCAGATTTCAATGGCTTGGTTCAGATTAATAATGTGCCAAATACCAATGGTACAAAAATTGGCGATGGTACACTACCGACACCAAGAGATGCGACGATTGCTGAGATATTAGCTAACGCTGACGCATGGCAATCTACTTTAGTCCGTATCGAAGATGTAACGATTACTGGTGCAGCCACTTATAATGGAAACACGACCGTGAGTGATGTGACAGGAAGCCTTCCGATGTTTACGCGTGGTGATGCTACCTTTTCTGGTACTTCTGTTCCAGGTGATGAAGTGATTATGACCGCGATTGTTTCTGAATTCAATGAGCCGCAAGTCTTTATTAGAAATATCAGTGATATTGAAGAATAGAAAGTTCTAATTGTAAACTGTAATCAAATACAGTTTTGGGAAAATGGCGGATTTTTGAAGCCACCTTCTTTTTTATTAGAAATTCAAATAAAAAAAGCCGTTTCGACTTACATCGAAACGGCTTTTTTATTTTGGAAGCTATGATTAATATTACACATCAACACCGTGCCAGGTCTTGTGCAGCTGTCAGATTTCTGGAGAAATCCGATATCTGCGGCGTGGCTGGCGCGAAGGATGAAGTTGACATCAAGGTTTTTCGATTTCAACAATGAAATGGGAATACTATCTTTAATCAATCTCTGTGATTAAATCTTCTCTACTTTTTCTTACTTTTTTAAGATTCACTAACCAATCATTGTCAATTGCTCTATAACCTAGCGTAAGCACCACGCAACTTCTTAATCCTTTCTCTCTTAAACCTAAAATTTCATCTAATGCCGCTGGCTCAAAACCTTCTAGCGGAGTGCTATCAACCTCTTCAAATGCCGCCGCAATGAGTGCATGAGCAAAAGCAATATATGCCTGTTTAGCTGCATGGTTAAAATTAACTTCTGCATCTTTTTGAGGATAACTACTCAATAACATTTGTCGATAATTTTCCCATCCTTCGTTTTTAAAACCCCTAACAGTATTCGTTAAATCAAACTGTTTGTTGATTCGGTCAGCGGTATAAGTATCCCAGGCAGCAAATACTAATAAATGGGAACAATCTGTTATCACAGATTGATTCCAAGCAATCGGTTTAATCTTTTCTTTTGCTTCTTGATTCGTAATCACAAAGACTTCAAAGGTTGCAATCCACTTGAAGTGGGCGCAAGCGAGATTGCCTCAATGATATTGTCAATTTTTTCTTGTGGTACTTTTTGACCATTCATGGCCTTGGTAGCGTAACGCCAATTTAATTTATCTAGTAATTCCATGTTTTTATTTATTTAACATTTAGTAATTCTTGGATTCTAGTGCAATAACCCTTAAATAACTACCTGCTTAATTTGAGAAGTGAGAAAATCCTAAGATTTTCGAGCTTCCTAAAACATAGTGCGCCTCGCCTTGGACCAGGCGGGTGAGGTTATTGAGGGGTGAAAACGGTTTTTACAAAACCATTTTCACCCCTCAAACTCCCTTTGTTTTAAGAACACTAAAAAAGAGAAGCATAACTGCTTATTTGAGACTTTTTAAGAGGAACAAGAACGACTCAGAATGCATAGAGTATTATTTTCCAAGTTCCATGTTGTTGTTTTTTTTAGAAATTTAATCATTTGAATACTTAGACCATAGGAATCCTATTCTCCAACTCCTGAACAATTATCTTCCAAACACTCGGGTCTATCCCCAAAGACAAATGTGTCGAATTCACCTCAAAATGCTTGACATCCAAAGAGGTTTTATCCAGACAAGCCGACCAATTGACAATACTATCTTTTTTAGTAAAAATAATGCTCAAAGGCACTCGAATAGGATTGGTGGCATCCAACTCTTCTTGCAAATCAACAATCCGCTGCACTTCTTTAGCCCCATAAACTTTAGCCCCTATCGTATGTCTTGGCCCACCAACAGCAGGTGTTCCATACGTGATGACATTGGCAATTTTGTGTGGCAATGCCCTCGCCACTTCTCTTGCAACCAGTCCGCCTAGACTCCAGCCAATCAACGTAATTTTATCTTTGTTTTCTTCTTTGGTTAACCGCTCAATCATCTGGTCGCGGTATTTTTCTACACGGCCATTATTGAATCCCAAGCCCCAATATTGGGCGTCATACCCAAGCCGATTTAAATAAGCCTTCACCGGAAGCATAACCGTTTCGTGCGATTTCCAGCCAGGAAACAATAGGATTCTTCGACCCTCCCCCGCCTTTGCTTTACTTAATCCTTTAAAAGCTGCGACCAGTCTAATCGGTTGAATGACTGATCTGACTTCCTTGAAAAAGCTTGGCCTTTTAACCTTGGAAGGTTTAGGTATTAGCTGCGTGATATCGTATTCCTTGATTGACATGGTTAAAAATATTTTGACAATTAATTAATTCGGTAGATTTTCAACATTAAATATCTCAATAAGTTTAAGGGAGTTTTTCTACCTTTCTATTCTTTTAAAAATAGAGAAAATAATTGATGTGATTATTACAAGTAAATGGGTTACCGTAATTATGTATGGAATTACAAGACTAAGATTTTTTTAATCGTTTTTCTTTAAAAAAATCGCGAAAAGATACTTCTGAGCGGTATAATTAGGGATACAATCCCAAGTTAAAAAATTCAGTTGACTGTTTACCAAAAGCGTCAAATTAGCAGATGCAAAACAAATAAAATAATATAATATATATAACTTAGGAACGCGAATTAAAATAATAAATTAGCCATTTATAGCCTGCCCTTTTTCCGTTTAAGAAACCTAAAAAATACTTCTGTAGCATAGGCTATACAAGAATTTTTTAAACAAAAAAATGACTAATCTAAAATGACCACTTTATTAATTTATTTTGCCTTATCGATTTATAAATCACTCAAAAACCTGCCTTCTCTTAAAAAAACCACCCCGACAAATTTTAGACAAGAGATTCTGCAAAAAACCTACATTTGCTAATCAACCGTCTACAACTATTATCCAAAAAAACAGTTTTACTGCCATGAAAATTAAGCCTACCGAAATATGGACAAATAAAAATCAAGTCATCTTGGATGTACGTACTCCCGCCGAATTTGCGAAAGGACACATACCGAATGCCTTAAATTTTCCCCTATTTTCCGATGAGGAACGCAAAATAGTGGGAACTATTTATAAACAACAAAGCGCGGAGGAAGCACTCCTCAAAGGTTTGGAATTTGTGGGCCCAAAAATGAGTGGTTTCGTTACCGATTCAGAAAAATTGGCTTTAGGAAAAAAAATGTTGATTCACTGTTGGAGAGGTGGTAAACGGAGCGAGAGTTTGAGTTGGTTGTTAAATTTAGCGGGTAAAGAAGTTTCGACTTTGAGCGGTGGCTATAAGTCCTACCGAAATTTTGCAGTACAGGATTTTTTTGAAAAACAGTTGAAAATAAAAATTCTAAGTGGAAAGACGGGTTGTGGAAAAACTGAAATCTTACATACGCTAAGGGAACAGGGGCATCAAATCATCGACTTGGAAGGCTTGGCCAACCACAAAGGTTCTGCCTTTGGTGCATTGGGTGAAGAGCAACAACCGACTACTGAACAATTTGAAAATAACCTTTACGAAGTCTTTCGACACATTAATCCGGAACGCACGGTTTGGGTGGAGAATGAAAATCGGCTCGTAGGAAGAGTTTTTATACCCGAGGGGTTTTGGAAACAAATGAAAGCAGCACCTTTAATCAATTTGGAACGTCCCGTATCAGAAAGAGTGAACATCATTATGCGGCATTACGGCGATTTTTCTACCGAAGGATTGAAGAATGCTTTTGGTAATATCAAAAAAAGGTTAGGTGGACAAAATTATAAAGCTGCCCTCTTAGCTTTAGAAGAAAAAGACTTGGAAGCAGCAATAAAAATTGCCTTGTATTATTATGACAAAGCCTACCAACATTATTTAGATAAAAATGAAGCTCCCCAGGTAGAGCGACTCGTAGTAGAAAATATTACGAACGATGTAATTGCGAAACAACTCGTAGCTTGGAGTGCACAGCATTAAGGCAAAATACTCAAAATAATATGGAATACAAGTTGACAAAATACAGCCATGGAGCAGGCTGCGGTTGTAAAATCTCCCCGAAAGTCCTCGACGAAATTTTGGGGCAAGCTTCGGAAAAAATAAAGTTCCCAGGCTTACTCGTAGGAAATGAAGAACGAGACGATGCCGCAGTTTACGACCTTGGCGATGGAAATGCCATCATCAGCACGACCGATTTTTTTATGCCCATCGTGGATGACCCCGCCACTTTTGGTCGCATTGCCTCGGTGAATGCCATCAGCGATATTTATGCCATGGGCGGCACACCACTCGTTGCGATTGCTATACTAGGCTGGCCTATCGACAAAATTCCAGCTTCCATTGCCAATCAAGTAATTGAAGGCAGTCGGCAGGCTTGTTTGGATGCAGGAATTCCTTTGGCGGGTGGACATAGCATTGATAGTCCCGAACCTATTTTTGGATTGGCGGTGACGGGTCGAGTTGCCATCAAGCATCTGAAAAAGAATGGAGGTGCAACCGCTGGTTGTCAACTTTATTTGACCAAACCCATCGGCGTGGGCATTCTTGCTACTGCCCAAAAAAAAGGGAAACTGAAACCGGCACACGATTTTTTGGCACAAGACAGCATGAGTATTTTAAACAAAGTAGGCATTCGATTTGGAACGCTGCCTTACGTGAAAGCGATGACGGACGTAACGGGTTTTGGCTTGATGGGACACCTTACGGAGATGTGCGAAGCAAGCAATACGACGGCCCACGTTGATTTTGAAAAAGTACCTTTCTTACATCGAAAAATATTGGATGCTTATCTTGCCGAAAAATGTATTCCCGGTGGAACCATTCGTAATTTTGATAGCTACGGGCACAAATTAAGCAGCTTGACCGATGCACAAAAACACCTGCTTTGCGATCCACAGACGAGTGGTGGATTATTGGTAGCGGTGGAAGCTGCGCATAAAGCAATGTTTGAAGCAGCAGCGAAGGAGGAAGGTTTAGAGTTGAGACCGTTTGGGAAGATGATGGAACGACAAGAAGTCCTGGTAAAAATTGTTCCCCATCTCGAATTGTAAATAATAAAGCATTGGCACTACTATGAAAACTGTGGATTAATACTAATTTTGTGGTCCAGCCCCCTATTAATCAGACAATATT
>JBLHWU010000083.1:0-25290 GCA_047629355.1 Saprospiraceae bacterium
TCCTATTGGAAATATCCAAATGACGTCGTCGATTGTTCCGCTTAATTGTAATAATAACCAAGTACGGGCAGAAGTTTTTACTTTTGATGTCATGGATAATTGTGGAAATATGGCTCAATCTGTTTCGGTGACTTATACTTATATAGATACTCAACCACCATTTTTCTTTTCTTCTCCTTTAGATATAGTGTTAAATTGTGGTGATCTAATTCCTCCTGCTATCACGCCTGTCGATATTATAGATTGTGATTTTGCAAACATTACCTTATCTGAAATAGGTGGCTTTGACCCAAGTACTTGTATCAATGGACAAACCATCGTTCGTACATGGACTGCCACTGATGCTTGTGGAAATGCTTCTATGGTTACCCAGAATATTTCGTTTAATAATGATACGGATAATCCGATTTTCCCTACCATTAATCCATCTACCATCACAGTCAATACGACCACAGGTAACTGTTCTGCTTTTGTTCAATTTACAGCACCAGCAGCAATGGATAATTGTGGTATTCCAATAACAGGAGGGTACACCAATGATTCTCCTTTTGCTACTGATAACAACAGTTTAACCATTGACGGCACTTACGTTGTAGGTTTTTACAATGTTACTTTCACTGTTACTGATTTATGTGGAAATACTGCAACTACCAATGTTTTTGTAGAAGTATTAGATGGAGAAGCACCTGTTTTAAATGGTGTTCCTGCTGATGTCACCATCAATTGCGGTGACCCTTATCCAACAATTCCAAATGTGACGGCGACGGATAATTGCGATAACAATCCTCCTATTTCTGCTGTTGGACCACCAGTTGTAAATGGCTGTAATCCTGCACCTACGCAAATTCAAGATGTTTATTCTTGGACTGCAATGGATAGTCAAGGAAACTCATCCGGCGCCAATTGGACGGTTACAATTATCAATGATTTGCTTGTTGATTTGGGCGACGATGTTTCTCTTTGTAATGGATCTGTTACCTTAGATGCAGGTATTTCAAATGCTTTTTACGAATGGAGTACGGGCGAATTTTCAGAAACCATCGAAGTGACTACCGCAGGCACGTATTCAGTCACGGTTACGAATGCCAATGGCTGCTGTAATTTTGATGAAATCATCATTAATTCAGGCACACCACCCAATGCAACGGCGATGGGCGGCGAGATTAATTGCGCAAACGGCAATGTTCAGTTAATGGGTAACTCAACGACTTTTGGTGCAACTTATGGTTGGACTGGTCCAGACGGCTTTACTTCTTCTGACCAAAATCCGACCGTGTCCGTAACTGGTGATTATATCCTAACTGTAACTGAACCAAATGGCTGTACAAATACAGCTGTTGCAACTGTAACTGCCAATAATTCCATTCCAAATGTCTCCGCAACGGGCGGGACGATTGATTGTAACAATCCATCTGTCTTTTTGGATGGCAATTCATCGACCGCAGGTGTGACCTATCAATGGGCAGGTCCGGGTGGAATGACTTCAAGTGACGAAGATCCTGAAGTCTTTGTTAGTGGAAGCTACACTTTGGTAGTCACCGCAGCCAACGGTTGTACTGCTTCCGCAACTGCTGAAGTTATCGAAAATTTGACGATTCCTTTCAATTTATCTGCCATTGGTGGAGAGATTAATTGCATCAATACCAATATTCAATTAATCGGGAATTCGGATGACGGAGGCGATACTTATGCTTGGACAGGACCAAATGGTTTCACGTCTTCTGAGCAAAGTCCAACGGTTTCGGTTGCGGGTACTTACACCTTAACCGTGACTGGTTCAAATGGCTGTACTGCTGATATTTCTACGGATGTAATCAACAATGCGACCATTCCAAATGCTTCTGCAACAGGCGGTACATTGACTTGTAGCAATCAAAATATAACATTAGCTGGTAACTCAACAACCGGAGGTGTGACTTATGCTTGGACAGGGCCAAATGGCTTTACTTCGGGTATTCAAAATCCATCTGTTTCTGTTGCGGGTACTTACACGGTGACGGTGACTTCAATGAATGGCTGTACCGCTTCCGCAACTGCAACTGTAGCTGAAGACAATGCTGTACCGAATGCAACCGCAATGGGTGGTGCAGTCGATTGTACCAATACAACGGTTCAATTAATGGGGAATTCCTCAACTGCTGGCGTGACTTATGCATGGACTGGTCCAAATGGTTTCACATCTTCTGACCAAAACCCAATTGTTTCTAACGCTGGTAATTACACCTTGACCGTTACTGGTTCAAATGGCTGTACTGCAACGGCTACAGCAATAGTCACTTCTGATGGCAACTTGCCTGATGTTTCTGCAACGGGAGGCGCTATTAATTGTATTGATTTAGATGTACAACTAATGGGTAGCTCTAATACCGCTGGTGTTACTTATTCGTGGACTGGACCAAATGGTTTTACATCTTTTGACCAAAACCCAACAGTTTCAAATGCTGGTACTTACACCTTAACCGTTTCCTCTACAAACGGATGTACTGCTTCTGCAACAGCTGAAGTTACTGCCAATGGAGATTTGCCAGATGTCACCACAACAGAAGGCACTTTAGATTGCAACAATATGATGGTACAATTAATGGGCAATTCTACCACAGCAGGCGTAACTTACGCTTGGACTGGACCAAATGGCTTCACGTCCGCTGACCAAAATCCAACCGTTTCTGACGCTGGAACTTATACTTTAACCGTCGCTTCTTCAAATGGATGTACAGCGTTTACAACAGCAGAGGTCATTGACAACGGTGGCGCAGGTCCTGCATCAGCATTCACTTTTGTTACAACAGATTTATCAGTTGCTTTCACGGATGCTTCGACAGGTGGCGCGACTTCATGGGACTGGGATTTCGCAGACGGAGGTAATACTTCGATGATGCAAAACCCAAATTACACTTTCAGCACAGCAGGAACTTATGAAGTTTGCTTGACCGTTACCAATATTTGTGGTACAAATCAAAGTTGTCAAATGGTTACGGTGAGTGATGTCGCAGTTGGTAATTTCAAGTTTATTGTAGGTACTGCAACTGGCTTTTCTGGAGCAATAATCAACGTGCCAGTGATTGTCGAAGGTTTTGAAGACATTATTGCTTTTCAAAAATCCATTCATATCGCAGACCCAACGAAGGCGAAATTCGTCGGAACGGAAAATTATAATTTGACTGATTTGGATGCACCAGATTTTTCGATTGTTAATGATGGCACAGATGGTAATATGACTGTTGTTTGGTTTACCAATACTCCGGTTACGTTAACGGATGGTGCAAAGATTTATGATTTACGAATCGAATTGCTATCGACAGTTGATGAATGTGTGACCATTTTTATTGACGGTGTTCCTACGCCAATTGTTGTTGGACAGCTTCAAAATGGAATGATTAATAACCTTACGCATACAGAAGAAGATGGGGACGCCTGTGTATTGGCACGAGTAGATATTTCTGGAAACATTGCCCTCGAAAATGGAGACCCACTCGATGACGTAACCGTTACTTGCACGGGTGAACCTGATGTTTTGACCGATGCGAATGGCGATTATGAATTTTTTGACTTGGAAGCAGGTCTTGATTATACCGTTACCCCTTCGCGAGTAGAGGACCCCTTAGATGGTGTGAATGCGATTGATTTAGCCTTGATTTTTCAACATATCTTAGGTACGTTTCAATTGTCTTCTTCTTATAAAGTAGTGGCAGCCGATGTTGATATTTCGGGTTCAGTCAATGGTGCGGATTTGTTGATTATTCAGCAATTAATCCAAACCGTCATTTCTGAATACCCTGATTTTAACGCATGGAGATTTGTGGATGAGAAGTATACTTTTACAGATATTCCTGGCGCAGCTGGTGAAGCTTTTGCAGAAAATATTTTCTTTCCGCTATTGGACCGCGATACTGTTGGTAATGATTTTGTCGCTGTCAAATTAGGGGATGTTGATGAATCTGCAATGGGTTTACAAATACCTTTAGTTGGTGATTTGAATTTTGAAATCAGCGAGACCCCAAGCGAAGATTTTACCATGATTCACTTCCATGCCAATGACTTTACCGACATTCTAGCGTATCAATTTGACGTAATGTTTGATCAGGGAAATATGCAGTTTTTGGAAGTCATTCCAGGGGATTTACCAGGTATTACTGCTGATAAATTTGGTGAGAAATGGCTGGCGGATGGCGTTCTAACGGCAATTTGGTACAACCAAACTGGTAACGTAGAAGGTACGACAATTAACGAAGGAGACATTTTATTTAGTTTGAAATTTCAAAATAATGCTCCAGAAATTGCCTTAGCAGACCGCATTCAATTGGGGAGTAGTGCATTGAATGCCAACGGTTTTACTAAAGATAAAGAAGCCTTGGTTATCAGCACGACTTATGCAAGCGAGGTTACACCGACAAGTGATTTGGCACTCAATGCCATTCATTTATACGAGGCACAGCCGAATCCATTTAGGGGAAAAACAACGCTGAATTTTGACTTACCAGCTGCACAATTTGTACAAATTACAATATATGATGCCGTTGGAAAAGTAGTGAAAAACAGCGAACAAAACCTGTCCAAAGGATTCCATCAAATCATCATTGATGGTGAAGAGTTGAATGGAAGTGGTGTTTATTATTACACTTTCCAAGCAGCTGATTTTTATGAAATTAAAAAATTGATTTTACAAGAATAAATTTTTTGGTCAGTAACTCGTAGTCAGAAGGAGATGGGCAGTTTTGTCTATCTCCTTCTTTTTAAAATAAAATCATGTATAGCAAGTACAATAAAAAAATACCGCTTTCAACTATAAGAATAATTCTCCTATTTTGCTGGATTTTTTGTGGTAAACTTGGTGCGCAAGTTCCCATTTTTACCGCCTCTCAGCATTTAGCGGGCAACGGTGACCAAGTCATCATGGATATTAGCGTTCAAAATTTCACCAATATTGGTACTTTTCAGTTTTCTATGAATTGGAATTCCGATATTCTAACCTATCAAAATACAACAAATTACGGTTTTCTGGGATTCAATGAATTTAATTTTGGAGAAAACAATATCCAAACTGGTCTGCTTACCGCTCTATGGTTTGATACTGCCCTACAAGGTGAATCATTGCCCGACAACACCATCCTTTTTAGCCTCGTTTTCGAAGTAATTGGCGAAGAAGAAGACATTAGTTTGTTGGAATTTGTCAATGCGCCTACCGCGATTTTTGTTGCCAATTTGAATGGTTCGTCGATTGAAGAAGTCGATGTAGTTTTTGAAGAAGGAGCCGTAGAAGTCATCTCTACTCAAATCCTGCTTACAGGTGAAACAACGGACAATCAATGCTTTGGAGAAACAATTGGTAGCGTCAATGTCAACTTAATTGGTGGACAGCCAGACTACCAAATTGAATGGACAGGTCCCGATAATTTCAGCAGCAATGACCTCAATATCGACAATCTTTCAGCTGGCACTTATACGGTTACAATTACCGACAGTTTTGGTACTTCTGCAACGGAATCTTTTGAAATCAATGCGCCGACTACACCCTTATCCGTTGAGGGAATCACAGCACAACAAAATGATTGCGATGTTCCATCAGGTGAAATAGAAGTAATTATCTCTGGCGGAACAACACCTTATACCTATGATTTTGGTACTGGTTTTTCTGAAAACACCAGTGTCCAAAATCTACTTTCAGGCGATTATTCCATTACTATTTTAGATGCGAATAATTGTCCATTAGACACGGTTGCAACTGTGGGTCAAACGCTACCAAACTTAATTAGTTTAGGACAAGATACTGCAATTTGTAGCAATGAGGATTTATTGCTGTCCATTGACGATATCAATGGTACAATCACTTGGTTTCAAGATGGAAACGATTTAGGCAACAATACCAATGCTCTTGAAATTTTTGAAACAGGAACTTATATGATTCAGCTGATTAATGAATTTGGTTGTTTTTCCGAAGATTCCGTGCAAGTAGAGCTGAAAGAATTGGAGTATACCATCAGTCCGGACACCGTGATTTTCAGAGGAATGAGTGTTCCCTTGTTGGCCAATGGAGGTGTAGATTATCTTTGGGAACCCGTTGAGTTTCTTTCCTGCGAAACCTGCCCCAATCCTATCGCTGCCCCCTTGACCGGTACTTCTTTTACCGTAGAAATTTCTACGCCAAATGGCTGTTTTGCCTCCGATTCGGTCTTTGTCGATATTTCTAATGAGTTGGAATTGGTGATTCCTCCTGTTAACTTTATTTCTCCAAATGGGGATGGTAAAAATGACCAATTGGTTTTTGAAGGCTTAGAAATGTTTCCACAAAATAGCCTTATTATTTACAATCGGTGGGGAACAAAAATTTACAATGCCATTAACTATCAACAAAATGGCACTTTTTGGGACGCTACTTACAATGGTAAAGAATTGCCCGCTGGTGCTTATTTCTACATTTTAAAAGTAGATGCCAATGGGACGGAGATTCGAACGTCTTTGGTTATCGCGAGGTAATGTTAATTCTTCTCAATTTTTGACAAAGGGAGTTTGAGGGAGAAAAATGGGTCTAAACCCATTTTTCTCCCTCAAAAGTCCCCTCTCCGTCGCCGCAGGCGATGGGCTAAGTGTAGTCCTGAAATCAGTTTGAACTTACAGCGGTTTGAACTAAACTGTTTTTGATGTAGGTGCGCATCCTTGTGGTCGCCCAATATGCTGATAATTAGAGCGTTGGGCGACCACAAGGGTGCGCCCCTACATCTAACATCACGAGTTTATTTAAGGTCACCTACTTATTATCAAATCAAATCAAATTAGTTCAGTTAAATTTTAATGTCAAAATGTCTAGTAAAAAATTAAAAAAATGAAATCAATTCTATTCTTTTTATGCAGTTGTTTTCCAATCTGTTTAACAGCCCAACAACTTTCTGAAAGCAGCCATTTTAACAACGCTAATTTTGCTTACAATCCTGCCCTAACCGCAACGAGTGATGTCCTCGAAGCGCATGCCATTTATCGTCAGGAATGGACCGGTTTTGATCAAGCCCCACGGAATATTTCCGCAGGTTTGCAATATCCTATTGTCAATAACAATATGGGATTGGGACTCCACATTGCACAGGATGAGGTCGGCGCTTTTCAAATGACGGATATCGGTATCAGCTATGCGTATCATGTGCCGATTGCTTCCAATCAGCTTCTATCTATTGGCTTAGCAGTACATTTTGACCAATATCGATTCAAGGAAAATGAAGTCATTGCGACGGATGGGAGTGATGCTTTATGGGTCGAAGGGGAAGATTCTCAGATACAAACCAATGCAGGAATTGGCGTTTCTTATGCCACTATAGGTCTAAATCAGTTTCAAAAATCTTATTTTTTCTGTTCTATTGGTGCAAATCAAATTATTCTCAACGATGTGATATTTAGTGGTTTATCAGAAGCCGCTAACTTTCGACGAGCAATCCATGCTTTTGTTCTTATTGGTTACCGATTTCAGTTGGATTATGCACAGATAGAACCGTCCCTACAAATCAATAATGTGGCAGGCAATATCACGAAGTTTCGGTTTCATCTAAATTACGAAATGGAAGATGCTTTCTGGGTAGGTTTTGCAATTGATTCGAATGTGCGGGTCGCTTTTCAAGGCGGTGTGCTGATCGGGGAACAGCGAGATGGGCAGTTTAGAATTGGTGCGCAAGTCAGTTACGGTACATCGACGGTGACAGAAGCGCAGGGCTTGGGATATTCGGTTTTTGTCGGATATTCGTTGTGGTTGTAGAGTTTTGCTAGTTTTACCTTTTCAAATCATGGTGATTTTTAAAATCACCATGATTTTGTACCCACTAAAAAAAATCCTTACCTTGTGGCTTCATTCGTTTTAAATCATGGTGATTTTTAAAATCAGCATGATTTGTACTTTCACCATGATTTGAATATAGACCACAATTTTTAAATATGAGCAAAAAGAAGCCAACGAAATTAACGAAGTCAAAGTCAACTGTTTCCAAAAAAAAAATAACCCTACCAAAACCAAAGACCTACCTGATTCGCGACACTGTAGCCACAGAAAATGACGCGCAGTACCAAAAAATATTTAAAATCTTATGTGCTGTATTGGGCGTATTGCTCATCATTTTGGCACTCGGTAGCGGTATTAATGGGGATGATGAATACCAAAATAAATACTCTGAAAGTTTGGTGAATTATTATTATTCAATTGGTGCCGATACCTCAGCATTGTACATTGAAAAAGGAAATATGCACCTTTATGGTGGCTTTTTTGACTTGACAACAGGTGTAGTGAATGAGACTTTGGGTTACAATAAATTTGACCCTGCGTATCATAAGGTACGGCATATTTTTAATGCTTTATTTGGCTTGTTGGCAATGCTTTTTACGGCACTATTGGCGAAGGAGATTGCAGGTTGGCGAGCAGGAATAGTGACCTTGGTGCTGATGTTTTTGTCGCCTCGGTTTCTGGGGCATTCGATGATGAATCCTAAGGATATTCCCTTTGCCGCGGGTTTTGCCGTAGCTTTGTATTTCATGGTCTTATTACTAAAAAGGATGCCGAAGCTTGGGTGGAAAGTCCCGCTGGGCTTGGCTTTAGGAATGGCCTTGGCGATTTCTTCACGGGCAGGAGGCTTGTTGTTGATTGCGTACTTGGGCTTATTTATGGGCATTCATTTTTTAATGACTTATGGTATAAAAGGTATATTTTCTGAAATAAAAACAGTCGGGAAGTATGCGGCTTACGGATTGGGTATTTCTATCGTTGGTTTTATAATTGCGATTCTTTTCTGGCCATTCGCCTTAGTTGACCCGCTATCGCATCCTATGGAAGCTTTGACAGAGTTTTCAAAATTAGGTATAAAAATCCGCCTTCTTTTTCAAGGTGAAAATATCATGTCTGACCAAACGGCGTGGCATTATCCTATTACTTGGATTTGGCGCACGATTCCGTTATTTACTTTATTTGGTGTATTAGGCAGCTTTGTTTTTTTACCAAAATTATTAAAGCGGTATCAGATCTTACCGATACTGTTGTGCTACTTTGCGATGATTTTCCCCGTGGCGTATGTGATTGCAAAAGAATCCATTATTCACGATGGCTGGCGGCACTTGATGTTCGTTTATCCGCCAATGGTGATTATTGCGAGTCTATTCTGGTTACAATTAGAAAAGCTGTTGAAACCCAATAAAATCGGAACTTATGCACTCTACGGATTGCTTGGAATCATGGTTGCTTCGACGACTTTATTCATTGCTCGAAATCATCATTATCCGTATGTTTATTTCAATCTATTAAGTGGTGGTCTCGACGGCGCTTATGGCGAGTACGAAACCGATTATTGGGGCGTGAGTGTCAAACAGGCAATTGATTGGATGGAAGACGAGGGCATCTTGAGGGAAGACATGGAGGAGATTACGATTGCGACGAGTTATTTGCACAACGTTCGGGCTTATTTGGTGAACAATTACGGAGGTAAAGTCAAAACGGTTTATGTCCGGTACAATGATAGGTATAGTAAAAAATGGGATTATGCTATCTTCCCATCGCGCTACATTCGTGGACCACATTTGAAAAATGAAACTTGGCCGACTTCCAAATCAATTCATACCATTTATGCAAATGATGTGCCTTTGACGACGATTGAAAAAGAGACCAGTCACTTTGCCTATGCTGGCGAAACGGCTTTAAAACAAAAAGATTTCAACAGCGCTATCGCTTATTTTGAGCAAGAAGTAGCAGCCCATCCAGACAATGAATTGGCTTGGATAAAATTGGCGGTTGCCAAAACAAATTCCCGCGACTTTATTGGTGCTTTAGCTGCGGCAGATAAAGCCTTAGGCGTTGCGCCCGAAAATATCAATGCGGTCTATTACAAAGCCATCGCTAACTTGAATACGGGTAAACGGGCAGAAGCTTTGGTCTTGTTTGAGGAAGCGATTCGGATAGATTCAGGCTTCAGTGCGGCATATTATTACAAAGCAGTGATTTTGGCGGAAAGCACGGATAAAGCACAGTTGGGAGAAGCCGTTAATACTGCAATAAAAGCAATTGAAAAGAATCCAAAGATGAAAGCAGCGTATGATTTGGCAGCGCGGCTTTATGAACAATTGGGGGATACGGGGAAGGCAACGCAATTGCGGAAGATGATGTCTAAGCTATAGAAATGGTTAAGGGTTAGGGTTTAATGGTTAATGAGGGGCATGATTTGAACTTAGTAACTAACTGTAAATTAACAAGAGGCGTTTGAGGGTGAAAAATTATTTTTCATCCTCAATAACCTCATTTGGATTGCCGTAGGCAGCGCAAAATGTGCTTAATTGAAGCTCGAAAAATTTGCGACTTTCTCGTTTCTTATCTTTTAAGAAAATGGTTGTTACACGATAAAAAGCCTTTTAATAAGTCATTTAATTAATGATTTTTTTAATATAGTTATAGGAACTCAAAAAAATGTTTAGATTTGGTCTTAGGAACGCGAAACAAGTAACTTCACATTCTTGAGAGGATATTTAGTCCATATTTTTTACTTTGAAAATGCTTCCATACGGGAAGGCTATTATATCAGCATAAATCAAATCGCAGTTTCAAAGCAAAAACTAGGAACAAAATCAATCGCTCAAGAATGTGAATTTATTTATTTTGCGTTTCTAGACAAATCATGGTAATTTTTAAAACCACCATGATTTAATCTCAATATCTTAATCCAACTGTATCAAGCTTATGAAAAAATATTTATTATTATTCAGCTTCCTCTTATCCTTAACCAGTCTTTTCGCACAACCCGTCAACGACGATTGCGACGGTTTAATTGATTTAGGAACGGCGCCGATTTGTCTAGCCATTTTGGATACCTTTAACAATGTGGCGGCGACTTCCTCTATGATTTCCTCAAATCCATTATTTGAAGTGCCCGTTTGTTTCAATGGAGGAATTGTCGAGCGCGATGTTTGGTTTAAATTTGACGTACCAACGGATGGGAGTATTGTGGATTTTCAACTGACGGTAACAGCGGTAGAAGGGCCAAATGGCGCGATGTTGCAACCACAAGTAGCGGTTTATCGAGGAGAATGCTTGGTGGATGAATTGCAAGAATTGGCTTGTGCCAGTACCCTTTTGGGCGAGAGTGAAGTTATTCTTGATTTGGAAGGATTGACGCCTGGCTTGGAATATTTTTTACGAATCACCGATTGGTCGGGTTCTGCTTCTGCAAACGAAGGAGATTTTGTACTTTGTATTGATGAATTGCCTGTTTGTTTCAATCTGTGTGATGTCAATAACGAGAGTTCGCAAAGTTGTGAAGGAAAACTCTACGATTCAGGTGGGCCAGATGGCGATTATGGCAATAATGAAAACTGTACGTTTACGATTTGTCCGTCAGAATTTCACCAGTGTATTTTTATGAATGTGGTGGATTACAGCACAGAGAATAATCTGGACAATTTGACTTTCTACGCAGGAATGGACACCAATGCACCACAGATTTTTGAGCTGTCGGGCACGGGTACTGGTTTTGAAGTACAAGCGTCGAGTAACTGTGTGACCATTGAATTCACCAGTGATGGTTCGGTGACGGATAGTGGGTTTTATTTGGAATGGACGTGTTCGGGTGATACCTGTACGCAGCCGCCGATTATATCTTGTGATGACCCAGTCAACATTCCATCTTTGCCATATGTTGGGACTGATTTATCGACTTGCTTTGCTGGGAATACGGTAACGAATAGTCCTTGTAATGAATTTTTTATCAACGGAGAAGATTACATTTTTACTTACAATTCTTCCGGTGATGAATGTATTATGATAGACATAACAGGGTCTGGTGTGCAGACAGGAGTTGCTATTTTTAACGACTGCCCGAATATTGCAAGTGAATGTATCGCCTCGGCTGGCGGTGATTTTGGCGTAGCTGACCCAACAATTAATGCAGCATTCTTGGAAGAAGCAGGGACGTATTACATTTTGGTTGCCAACGCGAATAATTGTACAGATTTTAATATAAATATTGAAACAGTCGATTGTCCTATTGTTTTGCCACCGTCTGAAGATTGTGACAATGCTTTGAATATAAATGGGTGTAGCAATGAAACGCCTTCCATTATTTCTGTTTCACAAGTTCCTTCCACCGAGAATAATTTTCAATTGGGCTGTTGGGGAACGACGGGTTCAAACCTCTTTACTTGGTTTATTTTTGAAGCACAAACTGCTGGAGATTTTGGATTCTTGGCAGGAGATGCCAACGACCTCAATAATTCAGATATTGACATTAATGTTTGGGGACCTTTTGACGCGAATGCCGAGGTATGTCCTGGAACTTTAACAGATGAACCGATTCGGAGTACTTGGTCAGGTATACCCGGTCAAACGGGATTGATTGATATTCATCCTGTTACTGGTGTTGCGATTACCGATATTTGTGAAGGAGCAGGCGGCGACAAATTTGTTTCGACTATCCCTGTTTTACCAGGAGAATGGTATGCTGTCTTAGTCTTAGATTTTGGTGGAAACATTGATGAAGGATTGATTAGTATGGATTTTACCTTAACTGATGATGGCGTACTTGGACTTGGAGAGAATGCGTTTACCGTGACAGCAGATACCGCTATTTGCCCAGGAGAATTGGTGCAATTAATCGCGGATGGAGGAGAAGTTTACCAATGGACGCTTGACCCCGCTTTGAGTTGTATTAACTGCCCCGACCCTGTGGCGACGATTAGTGAAACAACGAATTTTGAGGTAAGTATTTTTGGCGCTTGTGACGCAGATACCTTACAAGTAGAAGTGGGTGTTTTACAAGTTGATGCTGGTCCAGATTTGACTGTTTGTTTAAATGAAGAAATTCAAATCGTGGCAGGTGCTAATTTTGAAAATGTCACTTACTCTTGGGATGGTCCAGCTGGAACATTGAGTTGTACAGATTGTGCAGACCCAATTGTCACCGCCGTTAATCCCGGAATACTTATTTATACCGTAACAGTCACGGGTCCTTCCTGTTCCTTTACTGACCAAATGGCTTTGGAAGTAATTGATAGCCCCGCACCTGCATACACGATTACTGAAGATACGCAGATTTGCGAAGGAGAGAATGTTTTGTTAGGTGGAACGGATACGGGGGTTGATTATCAATGGACATCTTTCCCCGCAGGTCTTAATTCAACAGCTGCGAATCCATCAGTAACGCCTTCGGAAAGCACCACTTATATTTTAGAAGTTAGTAATGGCTTATGCCCTGTACCTTCTTTTGATAGTATTTTTGTAGAAGTGTCGGCATTACCAATTGCAGAATTGGCGGCAGATGTTACTATTTGTCAAAGTGATTCTACTCAATTGAGTGCGATGACTCAGGAAGCAGGCGTCATTTATACCTGGACGCCAGCGGGTTCTTTGGATGATGCAAGTTCGCCAAGCCCGATTGCTTTTCCTATTGCAACAACGACTTATATCGTTGTTGCAGATAGAAATGGTTGCTCAAATACAGAAACCATTACTGTCAGTGTTACTCAAATTGCCGTCGAAATAACCGTGCAAGATACTTTTGGCATTTGTGTTGGTGAAACCATCAACTTGGCTGCTTTGGCAAATCCAAGCACTGATATTGTATGGATAACAGACGATGGTTCTTTGGATATGCTAATCGGAACAAATGTGATTGCTGCCCCTTCAACTGCCACCCAATACTACGCAACGGTAGAAATTGATGGTTGTATTCGCCGTGATTCTGTTTATATTCGAGTAGATTCTTTACCGGCTAATTTGGTAATTATGCCCTCTGATACCATGGTTTGTGAAGGTTCGCCTTTATTGTTGACCTCAACGATTTACGAACCAGCATTGTATCAAGACATTGTTTTCCAATGGTCGCCACCTTTTGGTTTTCAAACCCCAGATTCTTTATTCAATATGTCGTTGATTGCCAATGAAACAACAGTCTATCAAAGAATTTCGACCAATGGATTTTGTAGCGATACTTCTTTTGTAAATGTGGAAGTGATAGAAGCTGGCGCGATTATGATTGACCCTGTTGACCCTGTTTGTGCAGGAGAAACCATTCAGTTAATGGCAAATACAGATTTGCCAGGTACGTTGGTTTGGTCGGGTACAGGCTTAAGTTGTACGGATTGTCCAAACCCGATGGCAACGACGCAAATAGGCATGACTTCGGCGACTTATGAAGTAGAATTGGAAGGTTTTGAATGTCCAGTAATGTCGAGTATTACGATACCATTAGCGGATGCACCAACGGCGAGTTTGGCGGATGTAGATATTTGTCCAGATGAGATGGCGACTTTAAATGCAGGTGGAAATGCAAGCTTTACCTATTCTTGGTTTTCTCCAAATGATAATGACTTTGGCGGTTCATCAGACCCAAGTCCTTCCGTAATGCCGATGCAAACTTCAGAATACTTTGTCACCGTAACGAATGGCAATTGCCCTGATTTTATCGACTCCATGACTGTTTTTGTAAACTTAGAAGTGCCACCTCAAGCACCCGCAAATATTACGATTTGTACAGGTGTCACGGGACAATTGGATTTTGATTTATCAGATGGTGGCAACGTCGTTTGGAGTCCAGGAGAAGGATTGAGTTGTACGGCATGTCCTAACCCAATCGTCGATATTGATGTAGCAGAAACTTATGAATTTATCGCTACTTTTTCTAACAATTGCGGCGTCATGCAGGATTATCCTGTAACCGTAACCGTAGAGGAGGGTATTGATATTACGAGTTTGACTGCCGACCCAACGGGCGTGATTTATGAAGGAACAATCGTGAATATTGCTTCCGCGGTAACAGGGATTGAACCATTCACTTACAACTGGTCAACGGGAGGAATTACGTCAACTATTACTGCAACACCCTTATTAGTAGATGCACAAAATATCGTGGAAGACACCGCAGTTTATTCTATCTCCTTAATGGTTGTGGATGAATTGGGTTGTACCGATACCGAAATAATTACCTTTCAATTGCTAGAAGCAATCTTGGATGAAATTCCAAACGCTTTTACACCAAATGGGGATACCAATAACGATGAATTTGGACTCCTCATCACAGGGGAAAACATTGAAGTGCGCAGCTTCCGGATTTGGAATCGCTGGGGTAAATTAGTCCATGATGCTAAAGGTCCAGACCACGCTTGGGATGGGATGGTTGATGGCGACCCTGCGGCGGCGGATGTGTATATCTATCGAGCGGAAGTTGTTTTGGCAGATGGAACGACTTTTATTAAAAATGGCGATGTAACGTTGATTCGTTAAAAACGCCTTCAGCAGGAGTTACTTTTCCAGTAACTTCTACTTTTTAAAACTAAATATCTATTCATAAATGGAAATCAAAGCGATGCGACATCCTTGATTTCCATTTTTTTTTAGTTAAAGTTTAAAATTTTAATGAAAAAATCTGTTACTACAAGGGTAAAGGCTTGCTAAACTGTATAACCATTAATAAAGGGAGTTTGAGGGACAAAAAGCGTTTTGTAAAAACGCTTTTTGTCCCTTAAGACTCCACCCGTGTTGCCGCAGGCAACGCGCTCTATCATATTTTAACCCTATTTCCCAACCCTGTTTATAAATTTGCTAAAAAAATTGAATCATATGAAACGGCAATCTCTAATCTTAACTTTTTTCTGTTGCTTTTTAAGTCTATTGGCAATCGCACAAAATGGGGACCTCGACGAAGTTTATTTAAAAAATGGCAGCATCCTCAAAGGTGAAATTTTAAAATACAATCAAGGTGAGAATTTGACCTTAAAAATTGGTGACGAACAAATTATCGTCATTCAAGAAGCCAATATTAAAGAAATTATTCAAGGAGAAGTGGACATTAGAGAGGAAGGAGAGGAGACTACCATAAATTTTCCGGAAATCGAACCCATTGAAAAAGTACCGTTTGAATACAAAATGGAAGGTTGGTACAACACCACTTATATTTCGTTTTATGCAGGAAATGATGGTAATACGGACGATGGTAACGGTAATTTCAAACTAGGTTCAGGACTTCACAACGTCGTCGGTAAGCAGCTGAATCAATTTGTGGGTTTAGGTCTTGGCTTAGGTTTAGATAATTATTCCCGACGTGGCGAGACAATTGTCCCCTTATTTGCAGAGTTGCGCGGCTACCCAATTACGGGGGCGAAGCAATTGTATTATTCCTTTTCGCTTGGCTACGGCTTTGCGTTCAAACGAGAATCTTTCGGTATTGTTGACGCAAATGGAGGCTATATGATTCAACCTGCCGTGGGACTTCGATTGGGCACACCCGATGGCACGAATGTAAATATTGACCTCGGTTACCGCATTCAAAAAGCGTTCTTCCGCGAGCAGTTAGTTAATGGGGATGTGGATGAACGGAATATTATTTTTAATAGATTGGCGTTGCGAGTTGGATTGACGCTTTGGAAGTAAATCTATTCGAGAAGTCAGAAGTCAGAAAGGACAGAATCAATATCTGACTTCTAACTTCTGCTTACTTATAAATCAAAACCTTCCGTTTCCCATCCTTCACATAGCCCCGAAACATCCCATCCGTATTAAAAGGCATCGCCACATTTCCATATTTATCCATGGCAATCAAGCCTCCAGAACCTCCTTTTTCTACCAGTTTTTTATTGATAATAAAATCCGTAGCTGTTGCCAAGTCTTCGCCCAAATATTCCATTCGTGCCGACACATCATACGCGACCGCATACCGAATAAAAAACTCTCCATGTCCCGTACAAGAAACACCACAAGTCTGGTTATTCGCATACGTTCCAGCTGCGATAATTGGGGAATCACCGAGTCGTCCCCAACGTTTATTGGTCATGCCGCCTGTGGAAGTTCCAGCAGCAAGATTCCCGTCTTTATCCAAGGCAACACAGCCAACCGTCCCAAATTTATGGTCAGCAGGCGGATGGATATAGCCTTCTTGTTTGTTCTCTTCTTGCAAAACTTTTTGCAGCGATTCCCACCGTTGTTCCGTATAAAAATAACTCGTTGGCACCGTATCTAGTCCATTTTCAATAGCAAAGCTATTCGCGCCTTCACCCGTCAACAACACATGGTCAGACTTATCCATGACCAATCGCGCTGCCCGAATTGGATTCTTTACCGTTGAAATTTCGCCAACTGCGCCCGCATTCTGTGTTTTTCCATCCATAAACGAAGCGTCCATTTTATTCGTGCCATCGTGCGTAAAAACCGCACCTTTCCCAGCATTAAAACCTGGATGATTTTCCAAAATCATAATCGTTTGCTCGACGGCATCAGCAGCCGTACCGCCATCTTTTAAAATAGATTCTCCTTTGTCTAATGCAGCATTCAAAGCATTGAGATAGTATTTTTCCTTTTCCTCCGTCATGTTTTTCTTAAGAATAACACCTGCACCTCCGTGAATGACGATGGAGTAGGCCGCACGGTTTTGTTCGGTGGGTGGTTTTATTTTCTCGTTATTAGCATTTTCAGTTTGTTGTGGATTACAACTTAAAAGGGAAATAGCTGAAAGGAGCAAAATACTTGCCTTGATTAGGTTGGTCATAGTTTTGATGAATTTAGTGATGATGTAATAAATAGGGCGTTTGAGTGGCAAAATGGTTTGCAAAAACCATTTTGCCACTTAATAATTCCCACAAGGGAGGCGCATTATTTTTTCGTGTCTCTAATGCTAATTATCTCAAAATCGAATACTGCAAAAGCGCTTCTTGCCATTCCTTATCACTCACTTCTTTAACTAATTTTTTTTGTGGAATACGAATAGAAAATAAAGACCCCACTCCAAGCCCCAATACCCCATATATGCCAGCACTGGCTACCGTAAGAGTCGTAAGACAACTACCGTCTTCACAGAAGACACTTCCCAACGAAAGACCTGCGAGTAAGCCAAATCCCGCACCGATTCCAAAGCCAATTTTTCGCCCGGCTGAAGACCTTTTGCGCTTTTTCACTTCTACGATGCCTAAATTATCATAGCTAAATTCTTGGAACGCTATATTGTTTAGTCCTTTTTCATACATCGCTTTTTCAATATCGACTAAGGTTCGTTCCCGCTTTTTGATGTATTTAAAATCGCTTTTTTTGAGTGTTAAAAAGGAAGAATCTTTCGGTTTTATAATAATTCCTTCAAAGGTTTCTCCATTTTGCAAAATGATATGAGCTGAAAAAAAAGTGCTTCTAATTTTTTCTGTTTGACCAATGACTGCAGAGGAAATGAAGATAAATAGAGCACATAGACCATAGCTGTAAATTTTCATTTTTTTTTTAAGTAAAAAGCATTATTCGCCCCGACAAAAAATATTGTTGATAATATGATGAGGTTTTTCAAGCCCAATTAAGGGTGTTACTTGAAGTAAGTCCCTTAATTTTCAACAAAAACTGAGAAATATATTATAATTTTCATTTTTTGTCAGGGCAAGTAAAAATGATTTATTCTAAAGTTTTGATAAGAACTCAATCATCAACCGAATTCCATAAGCTGTCGCACTCTTCTGCGTCGCATATTCCGAATCCGCAACCGCCATTCCTGCGATGTCCAAATGCGCCCATTTCGGGTGTTTGTTGATAAAGTGTTCCAAAAATTTAGCAGCAGTAATTGCACCAGCCGTAGGGCGACCGCTGAAGTTTTTAACATCCGCTACATCAGAGTTCATTTGGCTGGCATAATCGTCCCACATTGGCAATCTCCAAAGGCGTTCGCCCGTCGTTTGACCACAGTTGTAAAGGTCGTCAGCGAGGTCGTCATTATTACTGAAAAGCGCACCTGCTACCGTTCCCAATGCACGAATCGCACTACCTGTTAAAGTCGCCAAATCAATCATGATTTCTGGACTAAAATGCTTCTCCATATACGCCAAGCCATCCGCTAAAATCAAGCGACCTTCTGCGTCTGTATCAATGATTTCAATGGTTTTACCGCTGTATGATTCGATAACGTCCGAAGGTTTGATAGACAAGGCATCTACTGAATTATCCGTCGCTGGAACGATACCGATTAGGTGCACCGGCAAGTTCAATTTCGCGGCAACTTCCATCGTTCCCATTACTGCTGCTGCACCACCCATATCGCTTTTCATGTAGTGCATATTTTGCGAAGGTTTGATGGATAAGCCACCTGTATCAAAGGTCACTCCTTTACCAATCAAGCCTACTTTTTTCGGATTCTTAACACCTTTTGGCTTGTATTCCATGATAATGAAAGTCGGTGGAAATTCACTACCACGATTGACGGCTAACAAGGCATGAAGCCCTGTTTTTACAATTGCTTTTTTATCTAGAACTTTAACGTTAAAACCATTTTCTTTACCCGATTTTACTGCCCAGTCTGCAAGGACTTGGGGTACTTTTTTATTACTTGGCGCATTGACCAAATCAAAAATCTGAAGCTGGGTCTCTGCAATATGATTGCCTTTTTCAACGGCTTTCTTCGCAATATCAGACACTGATTTCTCAACAATCACCTCAACTGCAGCTTTATCACTCATGAAGTTTTTGCGCTTCTTTTCTTCTGTTTTAAAACGTCCAATGTCATAGCGACTCACTACAATTCCATTAATGGCTGCTTCCAAATATTCAGCGATATTTTCTGGTGTATTGTCAAAGTCAAAAGTGATTCCGATTTTAGTCGGGAATTGGTCTTTTTTATGGAAAGTAAAACTACGGAAAGTGGAAAGGATATCAGCAAATTTAGGACTTTCACCCAAGCCAAGCAAAGTCAGGCGCTTACTTTTCCCATTTTCTATATAATACAAGGTATGAGTCTCTTTGGCATTTCCTGCAAATTCTTGCTTCAACAAATCAAGCGATACAGCTGTTTTAGACGCGACGGCAGATAGGGTTTTATCAAAATTTGCACCTTTTACAATAGGAGCGATTAAAACTTTAAGATTTGCAGATGCCGTATTTTTAATTGTTATTTTCATAAGTAAGACTATTTTTGGGGATGTCGGTATTGCCGCAACGCCACTGTGTTCTGAATATAAAAAAGTTTTTGCTAAAAATTGCTATTTTTGGATTTTCAAAGCGGAGACGTTATTTAAAAATGTTTGCTGAGTCTCTTAAACAACTTCTGATTTTGGAAACGCTAAGTACTCGAACTTATTTATTTCACGTTCCATAGATAATTACGGTCAAGAATGATGATTTATTTATTTCTCATTCCTTACCTACTTATTCAATCGTTTTTGAGAAATAAAGGGTTTAAAAATTGCTAAAAATCAGGGAGTTAAAAAGCGATTGCATATTTTTTTACTTTTTTTCAAAATTATTTATTCAAAACCGCAAAAATACATTAGTTTTAGGGGATGGCGAAATTTGCGAGTGATAAAGTGCTGTTTGCCATTTTTTAAACATCCTATTAAAGAGATTTGAGAAGTCAGACCATTTTATTGTAAGTGGTTCCTTACGGGAAACGTATTCAATAACTTGAACCATTATACTTGTCCTTTTACAAGAAAAAATTATGGCGCATTATGGCTCAATTTATTAAGTTCGTTTCCCTAAATTCTACATTGAGACTCTTGTTTCCTTCTTTATCAATGGGGAGTTTGAGGGGCAAAATTGGGCGTTAAGCCCGATTTTCTCCCTCAAACTTCCTTTGTTTTTACATCAGATTTAAGCGTCTTAAAGTAGAACTAAGTAACGGTGAAATAATAAGTCCGCCAACTAACAACGTTTATTTTTTTCTCCACTTAGGTTGAAATGACAAAAGATGTTTACTTTTGAGATAGGAGTTATCTCTACATAATGACTGTTTCAAAAGTAGAAAATAAGGACAAAAGAAATACTTGTTAGTTGGCGGAGTTATTTTTTTACCGTTACTACGCGTTACTTAAGTATTTTGATTTCTTTTAATAATTTAAACAACCAATCAATGATAACAGATTTTTGTGTTTACCTTGATGCCGGACACGGCGGACTTGACCCAACGGGTGCATATACAACGGCACCTTCCAAAATGTTCTATCATAACAATGGTGTCTTTCACAATGGCGGTTATTTTTATGAAGGCGTCTTTAATCGCGCAATTACGAATAGGGTAGCGATGAAATTGAATAATTTGGGTATTCCAAATCTTATCGTTAGTCATGAATATATTGATATGTCTTTGCAATATCGTGTGGATACTGCGAATTGGTATCACAAAAATTACAAAAAAGGCATCTATATTTCAAATCACGCCAATGCGTCGGTGAACAACCAGGCGCGTGGTTTTGAAATTTATACAACACCAGGGCAGACGCAATCTGATTTATTTGCAGATTTGTTGTACAAACAGGTTGAAGGATTATTGGGCGATAAAATCCGATTGCGGGCAGACCGATCGGATGGCGATTACGATAAAGAAGCGCGTTTTTATGTGATTCGGAAGACGTACATGCCCGCAATTTTGGTAGAGCATTTGTTTTTTGACAATTATGAAGACGCTAAATTGTTAATGAATGAAGAAGTGTTAGAAATGTTTTCGGAAGCGCAAGTGCGGACAGTTTTAGAATTTTTGGCGAAAATTGGGTGACGAAATTTTTAAGGTACGTCTTTAGTAAAAACGATTTAATATGTTGGGTCATAATGCGCCGTAGATTTTTTTTGCTAAAGAATTTAAAAGATTGTTGCATAGCCTTCCTTACCGTTATTGAGTAGGTGACCTCAGATAATCGTCACTTTTGACAGCCGATATTTTTTGTTTAAGAAACCCTGAAGATAAACCCGTAGTGAAGGTTATTAATTGCCTTTTCCTTTTTTTTAGAAAAAATAACAACTTAACAAAATGACAGGAACCATATCCGTACAAAAATCCCCGCAAAACCTCAACGCTTTTCATGCGCATGTTGACCACTTGATTGTCAAGGCTTGGGCGACGCCTGATATGTTGGCGCATTTGGAAGCCATGACGGAAGGGGCAAAGCAATTGGCGGAAGAAATTATTAAAACGGGGGACGCCGCGAGTGAATTTTTGGGAAATGGAGAAAACGCGGTTGGACAAAACAGCATTGCAGCATACGTGATTAATTTTGCTTGGTCAGAACGGGCAAAGTTTTTTTTAATTCTCTGGCGGGATATGCTATTTGAGCAACAAAAAGCGGAGATTTTATTAGAAGATGATAGTGTGTTGAAGCTAGATGTACAACGATTGCAGGAAGCATCAAAAGTTACTTTACAGAAAGCTTTTCAAGAATTAAAAGCATTTCCAGAGGCGCAATTAGGGTGCATTCGGAATTCTAAAAAAGGCTTGAATGGGCAGATTGCCGAGTGGAAATTGCAAGCGAATCCTTGGTCAACCTACCGCACTCAGATTGAAGCTATACCGAAACAATGTGAGTCATTATTGAGCCAATTTAAAGAGTTGCAGATAGCCGCAGCGACTTTTGAAGACATGCGAAAAACTGCAAAAGATACGATTGCGGCTTGTCATAAGGAGATTGAATTGACGAGAAAAATTGCGGACAGTGCCGTCATTTTTATTGAGGAGCATATCAAGCCAGACGAAGAACATAAGCCTGGGAAAATTGCGGCTCGATTGGAGGATATGGAGGCAGATTTGAAGATTACGAATCATATGAATCTGTTTACAGAACGAATTGAGCTATTAGATAAAAAATTGTCGGAAAAACTGAGGATTGTTATCGGGACAAGCGGTGGAATGCTACAACATAAAGAAGTCAACTTACAGAAAAAAGTGCAAGATTGGATGGAGTCAGAGATTTTACCAGTGCTGTATGAAGTATGGGAAGTGACGGAAAATGTGGGCAATGGCTTGAAAATTTCGTTGATAAATATTCGGAATCGGGCCTTATTAGCTTCCTCGGAATTTAAAAGTGGCAAACAAGCATCGCAGCGTTTGGAGGTCGGTAATTATTCTACTCCCTTGCGTGGTTTTCAGAAAAAAGCAACGGCCGCAGAAGGAGGAATGAGTAAGTTTGAAAAGCAGATTTTTGAGCGACTGGATTCTCAGTTTCGGTTAAAAGAAATTTACAATAAACAAGATGGATTTTTGGAAACTCCATTGACTTCTACAATTAATCAGTTTAAAATTAATCGACACGCGTTAGTGGTTCGGGCGCAAAATTGGGTGATTAGTAAATGGATAGGCGTACAGCACTTTATTCGGTCGGTGGAACAGGAGGAAGCGCTGAGTTTGTCAGAAAAAATCGTTCGGCTTATCCAAAGTCGCACAAATGGTCTAACGAATAGCTATTATTCGAGCATCTTTATGACGAGAGGCTACATTGGAGAGTCTTTTTGGGTCGGTCGAGAAGGAGAATTGCAACGGGTAGAAACCTTGGTTGACCAGTGGAGGCATGGATTTAGAGGTGCGATTGCGGTGACGGGACAGCGGTTTTCTGGAAAGACTTTATTTGGAGAATTGGTAGCAAATCAGCATTTTTCAGAAAAAACAATTCGGCTTGTACCCAATCAGTCGATTGTTGTGGAAGGGCGGCGATATGTGACGACGCATAACTTGAACGATGCGCTTAATTTCGTCCGAAAACATACCGTGAATATTCATCCAATGATATTGATTGACGACCTCGAACATTGGTGGGATACGACAATTCCTTTGAGTGAAAACGTGCGAAGTCTGCGCCGATATATTGACAATTACGGTAGTCAGTATTTTGTGGTTGTCAATATGAGCAATTGGTTGAAACATCATTTAGATCAAGTTTATGACCTAAATAAAGTGTTTCAGGCAGAAATAAATATGGATGAAATGCGGGTGCAAGAGATTCGGGAGGCGATTCTGATTCGACACGGGGCGACGCATAAGCAATTAGTGGATAAAGAAGGAAAAGATATTACGCCTACGCAATTTCGGAAGTTGACAAATCAAATTTATAAGGCCTCTGAAGGCAATGTTGGGGAAGCGTTGAACCGTTGGACGGCTACGATTAGCCGTTATGACGAAGAGCGAGTCGTGCAGAATTTTAAAGGTAATTTTCAATTACCTGACTTTATCAATGCGGATAATGGCATGATGCTGACTGCCTTGATGATGGAAAAACGGACGACAGAATATCACTTGCGGAAGCTCTTCGGAATAGCATTTAATGACAAATATCGAACGATTTTGCAAAGGCTGATTAGTGTAGGTTTATTGACTCGACATTTGGATGGCTGGCTGGAAATTAATGACGCGGCAGTGAATGATTTGGGCAGATTATTGGAGGAGAAAGGCTATCTAAAATTTCATTATTAAAAATGGCGCACGGATTACGAAGTTCTTCCGAAGCGATGGGTTCAGCCCACCGCTTCGGTTTTGCTTAAAATATGAGGTATGAGGTGGGCAGAACTCATCGCGTACCAAGAAGCAGCGGCATTAACCATTAAACATTAAGAAAGTGGAAGAGATACTAACAACTAAAGCCTCTTGGGGCAATTTATTTATCATCGCAATAGGGCTTTTATTCTTTTATTTTGCTTTGAAATTTTTCAATCGCATTGTTCAGCGAGCGGCTTTTTTAAGAGTATTTCAAGGACTGATTCAACGCGTCATTCGGTATTTATTGTTGCTATATGAAATGCTGGTAATTATCATTTTAGGGAGTGTGTTTATTCTGATAAATCCATTTTATCATGGAATCTTGTTGGCCGTTATTTTATTAATTGGCTTTTCTCATATCAAAAATTATGTGAGTGGACGGATGATAAAATTGGCGAATGAAATTAAGAAAGGGAGTAGTTTGCAGACTAATAAAATGGAAGGTATTGTAGTGGGTATGAATCGATTGGGTCTGAATTTAAAAACCAAAGAAGGTATTCACTTCATCCAATACAATGAACTGATGTCAAATGGTTATACGATATTAGCAGGTGAGGATATTGGTGGTTTTTATGAACTGAAAATTACAGCGAAGGAGGAAGATACTAAAATCAATCATGTTACGCACGTTCTGGATTTGTTGATTACTGCGCCGTATTTAGATTGGCACCACAAGCCAGAGGTGATGGTGAACAATCAGAATCCTAATGATTTGGAAGCGAAGGTTTTGGTGCGGGAAGAAGCGCATGTGCATGAGTTGGTGGCTTTGATTAAGGAGTGGGGGTATGGTTGTCGGATTGCTTAAATTTAACAGGGGAAGAACTGAAAATAGGCAATCGAAATTGATGAAAATCGCAAGACTTTCGAGCTTCAAAAAATACAATGCGTGCTACCTGCGGCAGCGCGTATTGAGGGATAAAAACAGTTTTATTTAAACTCTCTCTGTCGAAGGTTTAATAACCTATTGTTACCTGGTAGTGTTTTAAGTTGGCGTCTGTAAAAAGGCTATAACAAATTGAAAATCAATAAGTTATAGTCATTAATTGTGCAAAAGGTTATACCTTTGCCAATTTAAATAGTAAAAATGATGCGA
>JBLHWU010000084.1:0-25204 GCA_047629355.1 Saprospiraceae bacterium
AATTTTTTCTTCTAAAGAATTCAAAAAATCGTTGCATAGCCTTCGTTACGGAACTATTTTTTGTGTTTTTTAGAAGGGAAAAGGACAAGCATAATGGCCCAAGTTATTGAATCGTTTTTACTTATCCCTCAAATTCTTTTTTTAATTCGTTGCATACCGTCGTCGTCGCCAGAAATTATATCCAATTCCAAAAAATGCTAAAAACAACAATGGAAAAATAATATTAATCAATTGCCACTTAGTCTTCTCTGCCTTCGCTTTCACAGGGTCGAGCAAACGCAATTTTACCTCTTTACTTCGGGTAGCAATCAAGCCGCTATCATCCAATAAGTACTCAACTGCATTGACTAAGAAATCTTTATTTGCGAATTTTCGACGTTCAAAAACATTATAGCCCAAGGGGTGTATTTTTTGTTCTTGTCGGCTAATCAAATCGTTGCGTGCAATGTCACCGTCTGCGACCACAATCATACCCGTCGGTTCGCTTTCAGATTTCAATGTCCGGCCCAATCGTTCCCAGCCGTCTTTTAATGATTCCGATGCACGACTCGCATAGGCAGATTTGAATGTTCCTTCCAAAAGCATCGCTACGGGTAGATTCTTTTTGTTAAAAGAATTAGGATTCAATCCTCCAGGACGCAATATTTCAAAGTTCAAACGCGTCACATTTGGCTGCGTCCGGCTGTTTGGAGAAGAGTGGAGTAGTACTGTTTTTTTGACATTTTTAATCCGAACGGTGGTGTCTAAAGTCGCTGGAAAGTTCAAATTAACCGCATCTAAATTCTTAGTAATCGGATGGTTATTGCTACCAAAAACCATTGGGAAATAAGGCCATTTAAACAACTCTTGCCGTTTCGTTTTTGGGTCAACTACCAACGGAATTCTGGTTGATTGCAAATCCATTACCATATCTGGATTGATGCGAATACCATATTTAAAAAGTAAATCGTCCAATTGTAAATTGCTATCGTAAGGCACGTAAGACCCCGTTCGACGCAAAGAATCCAGTGTAACTACCAACGGGTCAAGCAGCCAAATCACTTTACCACCTTCCATTACATATTGGTCAATTTTAAATTTGTCTTGCTCTGAAAACGGCTGCTCAGGTTTTGCAACAATTAGTACCTTAACGGTATCTGCTGGAATGAATGGGGCTTGTGAAATATCATAAATTCCGACATCAAAAAAGCCTCGTAAATTTTTCACTAAATCCTGCTTTTCCAATCCATCCAATTCTCCATGTCCTGTCGTAAAAGCGATAATATCTCGGAGCCCTTTGTCCAATTTCGTGATGGTATTGGCAAAATTATATTCCAAAGTAGCAATCGAGGTGTTGAGCTGTTGTTCCTGCCCACCGTTGGCATTTTCATCCAATAAATCAACGGCAGCAGAACGTCCCTTGTAGCGAATTTTTGCCCAAGGATAAATCACTTTTTCTTCTCGTCCTTCCACGCCTTGTACGGTCAAAAGTGTTGGTATAATTCCTTCTTTCATTAGGTTCTCCTGCACCATTTTGATTTCATCGCCACTTGTTAGACCACTTAATGGATTAATAAATTCATACTCAACATAGCCAGATTCTGACCTAAAATCTTCCAATAATTCCTCCACGGCACGTTGCAAACGTTTGAAACCTGCTGGAAATTCGCCATCCAAAAGCACTTGCACATAGACGACATCTTCTAAATCTTCCAGAATATTTTGCGTTGGTTCGGATAGTGTGAACCGCTTTTCCTCTGTCAAATCAAAATGTCCGTACATCGTGTTTCCTAAGACATTTAGAAAAAAAGCGATACCGATAACTATCAGTAAATTTAAAATGGATTGAGTCTTTTTCGACTTCATATTTGTTATTCGTTGATTCGTTATTTGTTGATTGGTTATCTTTTAAATTGGATAATTACCACTTTCTTCGTTCCAAAGCCGTCACAGTCATGGTTACAAAAACGCCAATCAAACTTAAAAAATAAATCACATCTCGCGTATCGACTACTCCTCGGCTGATAGAATTATAATGGTAATCCATGCCCAACATTTGCACAATATCATCTCCTTTTCCTGAAAAAATCGGGAAGCGACTCATAAAATAAAAGCCCCAGTAAAAAACGAAACAAAGGAACGTAGCCATGATAAAGGAGACAATTTGATTGTTGGTTAAAGAGGAAGAAAATAACCCAATTGCTACAAAACAACCTGCTAAAAACACCAGTCCGATATAAGAACCTATGACTCCGCCTGAGTCGATATTGCCTCTCGGGGAACCCAATTCATAGATGGTATAATAGTATAAAATCGTTGGAATGAGCGCGAAAATGACCAGCACCAAATTGGCAAAATACTTCCCCATTATAATCTGTAAATCACTCAATGGCTTGGTTGCCAATAACTCAATTGTTCCTGATTGGTGTTCCTCTGCAAACGACCGCATCGTAATAGCGGGTATCAAAAACATAAAGATAATTGGTGCCAAATCAAACAACTGCTGCATCGTCGCATAGTTGTATTCGAGAATACTGGTATCAGTAAAAACCCACATCATCAAGCCCATTACCACCAAAAAAACACCGATAACAATGTACCCAATCAGGGAACTAAAAAATGTGTTGATTTCTTTTTTAAAAATACTTAGCATGAAGTAGTTTATTAAGTTGATTAGGTTAATAAGTCGATTTACAGGGAATTGGAAATTTAGCGAGTTGATTGAATTAATTCAATCAACTATTTAACCTAATAAACCAATTAACAAAATCAACTAATTAACCAAATACAAATGATTGCGGTCATCAAAAATGAGCAAACATTTGAATAGTTTTTCTTGCTGTTGAGCGGGCTTTAATTCCGAAATAGTTTTTACCAAATCTGCGTCCTCTTGTATCCATCTTAAAAAATTGGCAACTTCAAATGGTAAAATTTCTCCCGTTTCAAAATGCAGCATTTTTTCTCTAAAAACTTCCTGGTCACGCTCAATCGTTGAGGACCGAAATGGTCGCCCATTTTTAGGATTGTACGCTTGCATCGCTATCTGCTTTTTTTGAATCGTCGGAAAACCGAAATAGCAAATTTTACCCCTCACTTTAAGGGCGGCGAAAGTAGCTAAATTTTTCTGAATCTGTGCGGCTTCGACTCTAATCGAAGGAACACCTTCAATACTCAACGCATATATATTATGTGCATCCAAGACTAAATCTTCGCCACCATCTGGTAGTGAAATCGAGCTAACTTGGGTCAACATCGTCTGTGGATTGGTGAAAATCGACGCGCGTACTTCATCCCAGCCAAAAGTGGGTTGATTGGATTGAAGTTCTTCCAAAGTCAGGTAAATCCCATCTTGAAATTGGAAGTTTTTCGTTAATAAAATGCTGTCTTGTCCGAAAATACTCGTTGTCAAAAACAGGAGTAGGATTGTAATTTTCTCCATCTATGGTTTATTTTATTTTGTCAATTCTGTAAAAACATCCTCTACACTAAATACTTCTTTCCGCATTTCTAAAAGCGTCAAATTATTCGCTACCGCAAATTGAAAAATATCCGCTCGAGCATCCACGTTTATTTTAGAAACCAATTGGAATTTATTATTTGGTAGCGTCCGAATTTCTTTTACTTGCTTGATTCGGTTTAATATATCCGCATTCGTTTTTTGCATAAACTCTACGGTCACAACCGTCTCGCCACCAACTCGATTTTGCAGTGTATCAATGGTATCGTTCGCTACCATCTTGCCACGGTCAATAATCATTACTCGGTCACAAAGTAGCTGAACTTCTTGCATGATATGCGTAGAAAAAATCACGGTTTTCTCTTCTCCCAACCGCTTAATCAAACCACGGATTTCAACCAATTGATTCGGATCTAATCCTGAAGTTGGTTCATCCAAAATCAAGACTTCCGGGTCGTGCAACATTGCCTGCGCCAAACCTACCCGTTGTCGATACCCTTTAGATAAAGTAGCAATCTTTTTATTTTGTTCGCGTCCCAAGCCCGTCATTTCAATCATCTCCTTCACTCGAACCCGCTTATTTTTCACCTGATGCAAACCTGCGACAAAAGACAAATATTCCTTGATGTACATATCTTTGTAAAGAGGATTGTGCTCCGGCAAATACCCGATTTTCTGCCGTACCGCGAATGGTTCCTCCGCCACATTATGCCCACAAACTTCTACCGAACCACTTGATTGTGGAATAAAGCAAGTCACAATTTTCATCGTCGTCGTCTTTCCCGCGCCGTTTGGCCCAAGAAAACCTAAGACTTCTCCTTTTTTCGCTTCAAAAGAGATGTTATCCACCGCATTTTGTTCCCCGAAGGTTTTGACCAAATTGGTCACCTTTACTGACATAGTTAGTTGATTAAGTTAATTGGTTGATTGAGTTAATGTCTTTGCTAAATGATGAATAATTTAAAACAGAGTTATGTATTTATTTAATAATCAGATAAATACAAATATATTTTATTGAAAATTAATTATTCATCATTTGGCGAAGACATTGTTGAGTTAATTAGGTTTATTAAATTGCTTGGTTGAAGATTGAGGGTTAACGAATTAACTAAATAAATTTAACCAACTCAATGAATTCCATTAACCTTCCACCGCAAAACTACTAAAAATCTTCCCTACTCCCAACGTCTGCGATTCGACCAAAATTACTTTTCTACTTTGAAAAGACAATTCGCAGAGTCAAATGCCTCATTGGAATTCAAAAAATAGGCATTCACACAGTCACTTTTTCTGATTAAATTTTTGTTAAAAAAGTTGCAGTGACGGTTTTCTTGTTCAATTCACTCAACATCTACATGTGATAAGTGGTTTTAAAAGAAATACTCTTTTTAAAATCTCAAATAAAGGAGTAAATAAATGGCTTTTTCAGTTGTATCGACAGCCATTTTTGTTCAATTTTTTTAATTAAACAATTCAAAACAATGAAAAACACAACAATCATCTTTATGCTTCTTTCAATGATGACTTCTTTTGCTTGTGGCGAAACAGCATCTGAAAAATCGACAGCTACTTCTATTATTGAACCAGTTTCAGTAACAGATAGGTCCGCTGAATCCTCAAAAGCATTAGACAGAGAAGATATAGCTTCAGCGCAAGTTTCTACGGATGTTAAAGAAAAAACTGCCATCATTGAAAGGCCTTTGACTAAAGAATCTTTGGAAACAGAGAAGATTGTAGTCGCAGAAAAAAAAGTGGACAATTCAAAAAAACAACCAACCACAGCTAATAATACAGCGTCTGTAAAAGAACGAGCGAAAGTGAAAACGCGGGTTAAACCTACAGAAAAAACGACTAAAGTAACGCCGCCTGTAGAAAAACCGACTAAAGATTCAAAAGTGGATGCACCCAAAAATATAGTGCCTAACCATAGTGCCTGGAATGACCTTTTGGAGAAGAATGTGAGTGCTGCGGGGAAAGTCAATTATAAGGGTTTCAAAGCGCAAAAAACTGTTTTGCAAAACTATTTAGATGAGTTGGCTGCCAACCCGCCTACTAATAGTTGGGGACGGAAAGAAGCGATGTCTTACTGGATAAATGCTTACAATGCGTTTACTGTAAAATTGATTGTTGATAATTATCCACTGAAGAGCATTACTGATTTAGAAGGTGGCAAGCCTTGGGATAAAAAATGGATTAAATTAGGCGGTAAAACGTACAGTCTCAACAATATTGAAAATGATATTCTACGTCCAAAATACAAAGATGCACGAATTCACTTTGCGGTAAATTGTGCAGCAATATCTTGTCCACCCATTTTAAATAAAGCATGGACCGCAAGTAATTTAAATGCTAATTTTAACAGACAAGCAAAGGCATTTATCAACAATCCTAAGTTCAATAAAACAAGTGCTGATGCTGTCGAGATTTCTAAAATATTTGATTGGTATGCAGCAGATTTTGATGATATTATCACTTATTTAAATAAATATTCAACGACGAAAATTAATGCGGGTGCGAAAGTTTCGTACATGGAATATGATTGGGCGTTGAATGAGTAAAAAAATAGGTATTGGATCTTAGATACTGGGTTCTGGGTCGTATTTGCCCAATAACCAGTACCTAAAACCCCGCACCCATAAAAATAATTAATGAACAAGAATTTATTAATCCTTACAATTGGTTTTTTCTTCCTCAATTTTACCTTCCAAAACTGGCAAGTGTACAAGTCTTTCGAAGGTAAATTTCGGGTACTTGTGCCAGCGGAAATGAGTGCAAAAGTGGATAGCATTGAGACGGAAGTTGGGAAATTGGCATATCATACTTATCTATACCAACCTGAGGATGTGAAGGTGGCAGAAAACTTGATTTATATGGTCAGTTACGTTGATTATCCTGAGTTATCTATTCATTCTGACTCCACTGATTTGATTGAAGAATTCTTTGATAATACGGTAGAATCGGCGACTGAAGCAGTCATGGGTAACTTGATTTATGCTTCTGAAACCACACTAAATGACTATCCTGGTCGGCTCTGGCGCATTGAATATTTGGAAGACCGTGCAGTTATTAAAACACGCGCTTTTTTAGTTGAAAATCGCTATTATGCCATTCAGACCATCTGCTTAAAAGAAAAGGCGTTGAACTCTTCTTCTGATAAATTTTTCGATAGCTTTCATGTTTTTGAACCGAAGTAGTTTATGTTTGAATTGCTGTATTGTTTCATGGTTGGCTGGAGGTACTTTTGAAATTCTTCTTCTCTAATCATTCAGTTCTTTAACAATCAAACCATTCACACATTTGGTTTTCAAAAATAAAAAAACGACTTTTGGATTTTTAAATGTAGCGGCGACTTTATTCGCCCAGCATTCCATAATAGTGGCAGCTTGGCGACTAAAGTCGCCGCTGCAAAACAACCACACAATATGAAAATTGCCGTTTTCCCTGGTTCTTTCGACCCAATTACGGTCGGTCACGTAGATATAGTGCGCCGTGCCCTACCATTATTTGACAAAGTTGTCGTCGCTTTGGGTATCAATACACAGAAGAAATATTTGTTTTCAGAAAAGACAAGATTGGAATGGTTGGAGAAGGTTTTTGAAAATGAACCAAAAGTAGAAGTTGGTCATTTTGAAAATTTGACTGCTAATTATTGCAACAGAATTGGATCAGAATATTTGATTCGAGGCTTGCGGAATAGCTCTGATTTTGATTATGAGAAAACAATTTCGCAGTTAAACAATATCGTTGGAGATGGCTTGGAGACGGTGTTTTTTATCAGTCAGCCAGCTTTTTCGCATATCAGTTCTACGATTGTACGGGAGATAATTAAAGGAGGTGGAGACGCGTCACCGTTTGTACCAGAGGAATTGGATCTGAGTGAGGTGACTAAGTTGAGGTTGGGGTAGTTTTTGGGGTCAAAACATGGTGATTTTTAAAATCACCATGTTTTAATCTCAAGTTAAAACCCATACTTATTTTTCCACTTCACTTTCATGTTTTCTCGAATTCGTTGTTCCGAAGGATTATTAGCAGGTTCGAAAAGTGGCGTTCCTTTAATTTCCGATGGTAAAAATTCCTGTTCTACAAAATGATTAGGATAATCATGTGAATACTTATAATTCTTACCATAATCCAGTTGTTTCATTAACTTTGTCGGCGCATTTCTCAGTTGCAAAGGCACAGATAAATTACCTGTTTCGCGCACCAGACTTTGAGCTTTTTTAATTGCCAAATAAGTCGAATTACTCTTTGGAGAAGTTGCCAAATAAACTGCTGCTTGCGACAAAATAATGCGTGCTTCTGGCAAGCCAACTGCTGTCGCTGCTTGAAAAGCTGTATTTGCCATCAACAGCGCATTTGGATTTGCTAAACCGATATCTTCCGATGCCGCTATTAAAATCCGCCGCGCAATAAACTTAATATCCTCGCCACCTTCAATCATTCTCGCCAGATAATAAACCGCTGCATTCGGGTCGCTTCCGCGAATAGATTTAATAAAAGCAGAAGCAATATCGTAATGTTGCTCGCCAGTTTTATCATAAATAGCGACATTTTGCTGAATAATTTTGGTGACCAACTCATTGTTAATTATGAGTGTCTCTTTTGCTTTTCTAAAATTAGTGACCAACTCTAAAATATTATACAACTTCCGTCCATCGCCGCCCGAAAACTTCAAAATTGCATCATATTCTTGCATTTGAATATCCGCTGTTTTCAAATCAAGGTCAGTCACCAAAGCTTTGTCAATCATCGCAATCATTTCCTCTTTTTCTAAATGTTGCAAAACATAAACTTGCGCCCGTGATAGCAATGCCGAAATGACTTCAAATGAAGGGTTTTCAGTCGTCGCACCAATCAAGGTGACAATACCTTTTTCGACCGCACCCAATAAGGAATCTTGCTGCGACTTACTAAACCGATGAATTTCATCAATAAATAAAATTGGATTTGGGCGACCAAAAAATTGTTGTTTTTTTGCCTTTTCTATCGTTTCTCGAATATCTTTGACCCCTGAATTGATGGCAGACAAACTATAAAATGGTCGGTCCAATTGATTGGCGATGATGGAAGCCAGCGTCGTTTTGCCCACACCAGGTGGTCCCCAGAGAATAAAAGATGGAATTTTTCCACTCTCAATCGCTTGACGGAGGACAGCGCCTTGACCAACGATGTGTTTTTGACCGATATAGTCAGCGAGATTGTTGGGGCGCATTCTTTCAGCTAATGGTTGCATGAATTACGGTTGACGGTAAACGGTTGACGGCGCACGATAGGTGGCAGTTTTTTTGTGCAAAAGTCATTAAATTTTTAGGTTGGAAAAATTATTTCGAAAAAAATAAATAAAAAATCATCCACCACCCAACCTTTTCAATCTAATCCCCGTGTACCCATTTGAAAACACTTTTACAAAATTTATAAAAGCAAAAATAACCTATTTATCATGAAAAGATTTTTAACGATTTTATGTTTCCTCGGATGTAGTCTATTTGCCTCTGCTCAATGTGAAGTCAGTATTTCTGCGGATTCTTCTGCAGTTGGTTTGATTTTGACCGCCAACACCATGAATAATCTGGCAGTCACTTTCGAATGGAATACTGGGGAAACGACGCAAAGTATTGATGCAAATCCAGGGACTTTTGATTATTGCGTAACCGCAATTTATGCGAACGGTTGCATCGCGACCGCTTGTTTCGGGGATGTTCCTGCACCTGATTGCGCTGTCGATATTTTGACCATCCAAAATGGTGATTGGTTGCAAGCTTCCGCCACTGGAACCGCCCCGTTTACCTATAGCTGGAATACAGGAGATACTGATATGGCTATTCCTATTGGCACTATGGACACGCTGGTTTGTGTAACGGTGACGGATGCTGATGGCTGCGTGGCGACTGCTTGTATTGATGTAATTGTTAGTTGTAATACTTACGTTTATCAACAAAATAATCCAAATGGAGTAACTTATTTGAATGCTTCAACTTACGGAAATGAGCCTTTCGTTTATAGCTGGAGTAATGGAGAAACGACTTCGAATATTACCCCAAATGCTTTTGGGACTTATTGCGTCACGGTAACGGATGCGACGGATTGTGAATCTGAATATTGCTATGATTATGAAGCGCCAAGCAATTGTGACGTAACTATTATTGGAGATGGAACGGGAACTGGTCTTGATATCCAGTTGGAGGCTTTAGTGTCTAATGCTGTTGCTCCGTATCAATATAGTTGGACTACGGGTGAGGCAACTGAAAGTATTGTCGTCAGCACTTCAGGAAATTATTGTGTAACGATTACAGATTCAAATGGCTGTACGTCTTCTGATTGTTTTGGTTTTACACTACCTGACTGTTTTGTTACGATTGTCGAAGAAACAACTCCAGCAGGTGGAATCGTTTTGGTTGCTGATGCGCAAGGAACGGCACCAATTGAATACATTTGGAGTACTGGAGAAGCGACTCAAACTATTGTCCCAACTACTACTGGTTTCTATAATGTAACCATATTTACTGGCTCAACACTTAACGATTCTTGCTCGACTTCTGCTCAATATTATTATGAGCACCCTTGTAGTGGTGTAATTGATGCTTCTGGTAGCAATACAACTAGCATGGATTTATGTGCAGTTGGTAGTGGAGTCGCTCCTTTTACTTACCTTTGGAATACAGGCGAAACTACGGAATGTATCAATACCAATGTGACGGGTACGTATAGTGTAATTATCACAGATTCAAATGGTTGTGTAGCGGAGATTTGTTGTTTGACGCTTCAGTTTATTCCACCAAACTATACTTTAAGTGGAACCGTTTATCCTTTTGATTCTATCAGTGGACCTGTCAACTTAGAAGGTTGGGTGTATTTAATCGGTATGAATGCTGACGGTACTGCTTCTTTGCTTGATTCTACCGAAATCGTGACTAGCCTTAATGGCTTCGCTTCTTTTTATGACTTTGGAGCAGTTGCAGCGGGTGATTATTTAGTAAAAGCTGCGTTGACAGAAGGTTCAGATAATTATGAAGTTACTTTGCCAACTTACCATTTCAACGAACTGACTTGGAGCGAAGCGGATGTAATTACGGTACCAACAACTAGTGGCTGGCCGTTTTACAATATCAGCATGATGCCGGGTGATAATCCAGGTGGACCAGGCGGTATTTATGGTTCAGTGATTGTTGGTGACGGCTTTGTTTTAGACCCGATTCCAAATGTCTCGATTCTATTGTTTAATGAATCTGGCGAAGCAGTTACTTATGCGGTAACGGATGGCAATGGAGAATTTGCTTTCCCTGATTTAGCTTGGGGAACGTATCAAGTTTGGATTGATATTCCTGGTCAAGAAGCAGTATGGTATTGGGTGACAATTGGTCCTGATAATCCAACGGCGACTGGCTTAATATTTGAAGTTGCGGAAACTGGAATTACGACGAATATCAATGAAGTTTTGGAAGTAGAAACCTTCAATGTTTTCCCTAATCCAACGAGCGACTATTTGAATATTCAATTCAATGCGACGAAAGCAGCGGATATTCAAATTTCTTTGACTTCGATTACTGGTCAAAGGTTATTGATTGAAAATCAGCAGCTTACTGTTGGTGGTCAAAATATTGAAATGGATGTCACGAATATTTCAACGGGTATTTATTTCTTAAATATCGCTGATGGAAAAGATGTGATTTCTCAAAAAGTAGTTATAAAATAATTCTTAGTGATTAGTGTTTAATGGTTAATGTTTCATGCGAGGAATTACGTCTGGCGTGGCATTAACCATTAATCCTTAATCCTTAACCATTTATGAAGAAGCTCCTACAAGATTGCAAAGCAGGCAAACGAAAAGCACAGTATCAGCTTTATCGGGAGTGCTTTCCATATTTGATGGGCGTATGTTATCGGTATCAAAAAAATGAGGTAGATGCAGCAGCAATATTGAATGCAGGGTTTCTGAAAATACTCACCAATTTGGATAAATATCGACCAGAAGTACCTTTTGAAGCATGGTCAAAGCGAATTGTGATTAATACCATTATTGACGAATTTCGGAAGAATCGGAAGGTGCGAGAATTGATTGATTACAAAGATTTCTCGGAAACGGATAGCTTTGAGGAACTGATTAATTTTAATGAAGCTGCAGAGCAATTTGAGGCAGAGGAGTTGGAAAGTTTGATAAAGAAACTACCACCAGTCAGTCAAAAGGTTTTCAATTTATATGCGATTGATGGATATAAACACAAGGAAATCAGTGCGTTATTAGCAATTAGTGAAGGAACGAGTAAGTGGCATTTGTCGTTTGCCCGAAAAAAGTTGCAGGAGATGCTTGGAGAAATGATGAAGAGTGATAAACCTTATTTAGCCCCAAATACAGACCAAAATAAATATTAGACTTGTTACCCATTTCTACATGAATAACAAGTTTATTAAATAAAGAAGAAGATGGAAAAGAATAAATTGGACAAACTTTTTCAAGATAAATTCGCAGGGCGTGAATTTGAATTTCAAAACAGCTATTGGGAAGAGACCGAAGCGATGATTGCAGCGGCGGAAGCAGGGAAACAGAAACGAGTATTGGGCTGGATAATAGGCATGGGTTGCTTGTTGCTGATTGCAGGTCTTTCGTGGTTTTTCTTACAAAACGATGGGGGAGAAGCGGTCGCTGAAACACTTGACAAGAATGCAACAATAATTGAATCTAGTGCAACAATAATTGAATCAGATGAAGATAGTAATCTTCGGGAGATTGAGGCAGGCAATGGGATAAATTTATCGTTGAATTTAGGTAAAATTAAAGCTGACCGTTTAAAAGGCGCAGTAGGTGAAACGGATGATTTAAATAAAGAATTTGCGATAAAAGAGGCTGGTGAAATTATCAAAAGTAATGCTGGATTCGATAAGGAAAGTAATTTTAAAAATAAGATTGCTACTGGAAAAAAATCAATAAATACTTTGAAATCAGTTGATGATAAAGGAGTTAAGAATGCTGATTTAAAATCTCTGCTACCAGAAAGTAAACCAGTTAACCCCATTTTAAATAAAACGAAGGACCAACAAAGTCCGGATATTTCAAATGAAAACAAACCAATAGCTACAAAACCTGTTTTTAAAGAAGAAAAAATTACCGCTAATTTAATTGAATTGTACACTGATTTTTCCTTGCTGAAATGGCAAAATAGCTTGCATCGAAGTTTACAAAATGTAAACATAGATACGTCACTTTACCCACTAAAAAGACATTGTTGGAATTTGCAAGCAACCATTGGAGGAAGCGTTATTCCTATTTCAAAAGCCAACGATATTGGTGTAAATAATGTCTTTGGAGGATTGATTATTGGATATCGAATTACTCCAGGAATTAATTTGCAGACAGGGCTGAATTACAAAATTGTACAAGCTGATTTTGACCGTACGGAAATCAGTCGTCAGGTTAGTTATGGTTTTGGCAAACAAGATGATGTCTTTTATGGAAAAGCGCACAATTTGCATTTTATTGAAATGCCAATTTTAGTCAGATACACCTCTAAAAAATCGCAAATTTCAATAGGTTTAAATATAGGTAAATTGATTGCCGCAAAAGGAGAAGTGACAGCGGCAAAATCTAATTTACCATCTGAACGAACGGATTCAGAAAATGCTGGTTTTTACGGTTTAGTATTGGAAGCGAGAGACAATGGAATGGAAAAGCCAGTTTTTAGAGAGGACGCTTCAAGTGAAATAAGTTGGCTGGAAATAGCTGATTTTAAGCCTTTTCAATTGAGTGTAACGGGTAAGTACGAGTTGACTGTTTCTTCAAAATTTAGCATGGGAATGGGATTTGATTACCGGTTAAATAAAGAGTATTTAAAAAATGGAATGGGTGATTATTCGGCGCTATCAGTTCAGTTATTTACGAGTTATCGAATTTTTAATTAATTGATTATGAGAAAGTTAAATATATTATTAATTATTTTAATCGGTAGTATTTTCGCTTGTAAAAAAGTAGAAACGTTACCGTCTTCTTCGGGTGTTCCTGTATTTGGAATTACCGCCAACCTCAGTGGCGATAGCTTGAAAATTGAAGCGGGAGAGGCAGATTATTATCTTTTTACGAGCTTTGAAATAGATACCAATAACGTTCGTTCTTACGTCAGTACATTCGCCAAAATTGATTGCTTCGACGAGTGTCAAGATACGTTTAGAATCAAAATTCGAGATGCTGAATTGACGACTCAAAATGTCAATATTAACAATGCATTATTTGCTGGAAATTACCTTTACAAAAGCAATCAAGCACCATTTTTCATCGAAATGGACACAACTTATAGTTATAACATCAGTTTTGATGCTTCGACTTCGATGATATCAAATGTAGGAAATACGAGTTATAATTGGACAATTGGGACAGATTTATTTTCTAATTTTTTAGCCATTTTTGATTATTCTTCAGATAATCAACCTGATGAAAATTTAGCAGTAAGTTTGACTATCAATAGCCAGGGATGCGTGGTTAAGCACGAAGTAGAGTTGGCTTTTGCAGCCAATGGCGTGGAAAAAAATTGTTCCTTAGATATCGTTGGAGAATTTTCGCCTGCAAGTGGCACTACTATCTTGACGGTCATGCCAGTGGGATTGCCTCCATTTGATTATTTATGGAGTGACGGAACGACGGGCGATAGCGTAGTGTCAGACACTCTTTTTTATGGGGTAACCGTCACGGATGCTGGAGGGTGCGAGAGTAATTCCTCGGTTATGGTGAATCCTCAGGGGAATGGTGGAATTGCCTGTCAAGCAGCATTTTCAGTTGTCGCAGATGTTGATTTTACGGTAGAAAATGATACAATTTTTTCACCTATTCCTTTACAGTTTTCGACGGTAGTTATTGAATATGTTGATGAAAATGGCATTTTTTATTCTTCTGAATTAGAAAATCAATCGGGTAGTGCGGCCTTTAATCTTCTCAACATCAATGATTTTGACAATAATGAAAATGGAGAACAAACGAAGCAATTGGAGATAGAATTTAATTGTGTTTTAGGAAGTGAAGCAGCTGTTCCATCTTTAAATTTGGCTGGTGGAAGCGGAAAAATTGCTGTTGCTTATCCAGACTAAGGGCGTAGGAAATAAATAACCTGCTGCTATGAATCATAAATAACTACCTATCTAAACTAAGAAGCAAGATTAAAAAACTTTCCCTACTTTTGTCCCAAATTAAAAACCAGTAGCCATTCAAATTCATAAAAAATACGATTATCTCATTATTGGCGGCGGCATTTTCGGTGCTTATTCCGCCTTATATCTAGCCCAAAAAGGGTATAAAATTGGCTTGATTGAAAAGGAAAGTGCCTTATTTAAAAAAGCGTCAATTGTCAATCAAGCTCGTTTGCACAGCGGTTATCACTATCCTCGTAGCGTGGCGACCGCTTTGATGTCGGACGATAATAAAGCCAGATTTACCCGCGAGCATGAGCCTTTCATTAATTTTAAATTTGATAAATATTACGCCATTGATAAGTTTGGGTCTTTCACGGATGCGGCGCAATTTGAGCGATTTTGTGAATTTATAAAAATCAAATGTGACCCAGTTAAAAAACATCCACTGTTTAATTTTCATCGGTTGGAAGCCTTGTATTCTACGACGGAATACACGTTTGATCCTATTTTAATTGCAGAATATTATAAGACTAAATTGAAAGAAAATGCCAACATTGAGTTGTTGATGTCTACGCGTATTTTGAGTGCAGAATCTTTGAACGAAAGCTGGAAGATTGAGGTGCAAGATATTGAAAATCAGAATTTTAAAAAAATAGAAACGGCCGCTGTTATCAATGCGACTTACAGTGGAAGTAATGCCATCAACCAACTTTTTGGCGTGCGCGAAATCAACTTAATGCACGAGATTTCGGAGATGTCATTTGTCACTTCGCCACAGCTAAAAAACATGGGCTTGACCGTGATGGATGGACAATTTGGGTCTATTATGCCCTACGGAAAGTCGGAATTATTGTCCTTGTCTTCCGTCGCTTATACGCACCATAAAGTTTCGTATAATAATTTACCTACTTTTGATTGTCAAGCAAAAAACCCTGTTTGTGAACCGAATTTTACATCTATTTGTAATTTTTGTTCTCAAAAACCGCCTTCTAATTATCGTAAAATGATAGCACAAATAAGTCATTATTTTTCCGATGCGGTGCAATTGCATTATTTTACCTCGATGTTTACGATTAAATCAAAGTTGAAAGCGAACTATATCGACGACGGGCGTCCGACAGAAATCAGTCAGCTGCATAAAAGTCCCAATTTTTATTGCATATTTGCGGGGAAAATAAACTCGATTTACGAAATTGAAAAAATTGTCTAATGGTTTTATAGTTGAATGACTTTATTGTTTTGGGAATCGTTATCAAATAAATTTTAGAAAGTAAAAATCTGCTAAATTTTATTTAAAAACGAACACTTTATTAAAAATTTATTCAACTAGAAAACAACGAAACTATAAAAATGCCTAACCAAATTAATGTATCTTCCGAAATCGGAGAATTGAAGCGCGTCATCGTTCACCGTCCTGACGAAGGCATCGCGCGGGTATCCCCCAAAAGAGCCGAAGAATTGTTGTTTGATGACATCGTTTATTTGCCACAAATGAAGGCGGAGCATGATGTTTTTCGAGCCGTTTTAGAAGCTTTTTTAGGAGTTGAAAACGTATTGGAAACGGAAGATTTATTGCGCGAAGCCTTGGATGCAGATGCAGATTCTAAAAAATGGCTCATCGACCAAGCCCTGGATTATGAGGAGCTTCCGAAGAGTTATGCTAGCATGTTGATGGAGTTGAGTAATGAAGAATTGGCGAAAGTGCTGATTACGGGTTATTCAAAAAAGCATGACCATATCTTGTTTGACCCCATTCCGAATTTCATTTTTACGCGCGACATTGCAGTCACGATAAATGACCATGTTTTAATCACGAAAGCTGCGAAAGAAGCCCGTTTTCGAGAGAATTTTTTGACGCGATTTATTTTTTGGGCGCATCCTGATTTTGTGCATTTGAAAGAAGAAAAAAAGTTAATTAATCTAAATTTGGTTGATGAATTTCCACCTTCTAAACGCGGGGAGAGTGTTTCGATTGAAGGCGGAGATGTGATGATTATCAACGAAGATTATCTTTTAATTGGTTGTAGCGAACGAACGACAGCTCATGCCGTTCATTCCTTACGTGACCGATTGTTTGAGCAAAAAGTGGTCAAAAATGTGGTGCAAATCAACATACCAAATGACCGTTCTTGTATGCACATCGACACTATTTTTACACAAATAAATAAAAATCACGTCGTTGCTTACAAGCCGATTGTAGTAGATGGATTGAGTAGTAATGTGGAAGTGCATAAAATCAACGGAACGTCGAACTTTTACCATTCTGTCTATGATTTTTGGAAAAATGAACTCAATCCAAATGTCGAATTTATCTTGGCTGGCGAAGGAGAATCACCGTATCAGGAGCGCGAACAATGGACGGATGGCTGTAATCTGGTGACGCTAAAACCTGGCGTGGGTATTACCTACGACCGTAATCCACACACGAGTATTGCTTTTGAAAAAGCGGGCTATAAAGTGGTTCATGCAGTTGATTTACTGGCAGACTTTAGAAGTGGAAAATTGCGACCGGAAGATGTAGAGAACACAATAATTAATATTCCATCGAATGAATTGTCGCGAGCGCGTGGTGGATCGCATTGTATGACTTGTCCGATTGAGCGGGCTTAAATCATTTGAAATTTTGTATCTACTAAAGTAAGCGTTACTTTCAAAAGTAACGCTTACTTTAAATTATTTGAATCAAATAATTTGAATAACCTTCCGCCAGATTTCCTTCGCAATTTCCGTTTCTGATTGCATCCCATCAATCACCGCTAAATTCTCTTCCTTTCCAATTTTATCAAACGCATTCCAGTAACCTTTTCGTACTGCGGTAATTTTTTCTTCCGTTTCAAAAAGGTCTAAAAATGAACGTCCTGCCGTCAATCTGCGCATACTTTCTTCGGGGCTGATATCGACAAAAATATTCAAATCAGGTTTCAGTAATTCTCGCACCAATTCATGAGCATCAATCAACCAATCCAAGGATACATTTTTCGTAGCTTGATAGGCAAAAGAGGAAAAATAATATCGACTGGCAATAACGTGTGTACCTTCATTCAAATGTTTGAGCATACCATTGGTGTCATTTTGAATGTGGTCAAGCCGGTCAGCGAGGTAAAGGGCGGCAATTGTGCGTTCATCGGCTACAATTCGCTTATTTAAAATATTGCGAACAAGTGACCCGATTGGTCCATCGGTAGGTTCGGCAGTGTCATGAAATTTCCAGCCATTTTCTTTAAACCGGGCTTGCAAACGGTCAATTTGCGTAGTTTTCCCAGAACCATCGACGCCTTCAATGACGATGAATTTTCCTCTTCTAGCATTTAGTTTACTCATTTATCTATTGGTTGATTCGTTATTATTTGATTGGCAATAAGCTGGAAATTAGCATTTTATTTCAAGTGAAAATTTATTTTTTATTAGTAAGCCTTCTAGGTGTAGCCTTCAGTCTATGCGAAAACAAGATTAATGATTGCGCAAATTGAAGGCTACATAAGGGGGCTTAGAAGCAATTAGAATTTCAGAGAATCGCAAAGTTACTTCAAAAGAATCAATAATGATAGAAGATTAGCAGGGGAAAGTAATATTTGAAAATGGAGGAATATTTCTCGAACGGCAGGTCATAATTTAAAAAAAGACAAAAAGAAACCCGAGAGAATATCTCGGGCTCAAAAAAACGAATCTTACAATTCTTTAACCAAAACTTACACATTATATAGTTTTGCAATATCTGTGCCAAAACATTATAAATATATTTAATTTAAAAATAAATTAGATGCGTAAGTTGGAATAATTTCTTTTTCCAAAGCAGTTTCGAATAGTTGTTGAACAGCAGCTCTTCCTTTAGTTCCAAGGTTTTTAGTATATTCGTTTACATATAAATGAATGTGTTGATACATGACTTTCTCGCTCATTTCCTGCGCATGTTGTTTGACAAAATCTTTAGTAGCTTCAGGATTTTCAAAAGCAAATTCAACGCTGCGTTTCATCACCCGATTTATTTTATGTAAAATACCATCATCAAGTGTTCTTTTGGCAACAATTCCACCTAGTGGAATCGGCATTTGAGTAGTTTTTTCCCAAAATTCACCTAAATCAATAATTTTTTTCAAACCTTTTTCTTGATAAGTAAATCTGTTTTCGTGAATAATTAATCCAGCATCAAATTTTCCAGAAAGGACATTTTTTTCAATATCTGAAAAAAGCGTTTCCACTTTATTTTTAGCATTTGGAAAAGCCAAGCTTAATAAAAAATTAGCTGTTGTATATTTTCCGGGAATGGCAATAGTTCCTGTATTGACTTCATTATCAGTTAGTTGTGTTTTTGAAATAAGCAATGGCCCACAATTATTGCCCAATGCACTACCCGAATCCAGCAGCACATAATCATCTACTAAATAGCCATAAGCATGATAACTGAGCTTGGTAATATCCAATTCTTTAGCGAAAGCTTTTTGATTTAGTGCTTCAACATCAGCCAATAAAACGTCAAATTCAAGCCCTTCGGCATCAATTTTTCCATGAATCATGGCATCAAAAATAAAGGTGTCGTTGGGGCAGGGTGAAAAACCTAAACTTAGTTTCATACTTTTGCGAAAATTTTAAAGAAATTAAAATAGTTAGAGCGGTCAGAAGTCAGACCATAATTCATTGCTAAAAGTCAGAGAATCAAATAAATGATTCGTAATTATCTGGCCTCTGGCAGCAAAGCGGTCTGACTTCTGACCTCTTTTTAAAAACATACAAACATGCAAATCATACACGAAGATAATCATCTTATTGCAGTCAACAAACCAGCAGGGTGGTTGGTTCAAGGAGATGCTACTGGCGATAAGCCATTGAGTGACCGTGTGAAAGATTATATCAAGCGAAGGTATAAAAAACCAGGGGATGTCTTTTTGGGGGTTATCCATCGAATTGACCGACCAGTGAGTGGGGTAGTGATATTTGCGCGGACGAGCAAGGCCTTGGAGCGGATGAATAAACTGTTTGCGGATCGAGAAGTTCAAAAAACGTACTGGGCAATTACAACCGACCGGCCCGAGCCGATAGAGGGAGAGTTGGGACATTTCTTGTTGAAAGATAAAACGAAGAATAAAACGAAGGCTTATCATCAAATTGGACGTCGAACTTCAGATGCCAAATGGTCAGAGTTAAGTTATAAATTGATTGCGGGAATTGGTGACAATCAACTATTGGAAGTAAAACCAATTTCAGGACGGTCGCACCAAATTAGGGTGCAGCTATCAGCAATCGGTTGTCCAATTAAGGGGGATTTGAAATATGGTGCAACAAAAGCCAATGAAGATGCTTCTATTCATTTGCACTCTCGGCGTTTGGAATTTATCCACCCAGTGAAAAAAACACCTGTAATCATTGAAGCAGATTTGCCTGATAATCAATTGTGGAATTTGTTTAGCCGCTTAAAGTTGTAGTTTTAATGCGCCCTTTTTTTAATACCAACTTGTAGTTATTTTGGTCTAAAAAAGTTGCAGGTAGAAGAATTTTTCAAAGGGAAATCATTATTATTTTAAAAAATTTTGAATAAACGAAAAGTTCTTCTATCTTTGTTCTACACAAACATGAAACACTCAAAGAATTTGTTTTCATTTGGTTTTTTGGGGTTAAATAAGGGTACATGCTTCGCATGTGCCCCTTTTTTTATTTCATCGGCGAAGTAACGGTAAAAAATAACTTCCCCAACCCTTCTCGTTTATTTCACCCTTATTTATTTCCTACTTCCTCACTAAATTTTTTCTCCTCCTTTTTAATTACTACGCGTTACTTATTTAGGGGCACTTACTTAGTAACGGTAAAAAAATAACTTCGCCATCTATCAAGTATTTCTTGTGCTCTTATTTTCCACTTTTGAAACAGTCATTATGTATAGATAACTCCTATTTAAAAAGTAAAAACTAAGAACAAAATAAATATTTGATAGATGGCGAAGTTATTCTTTCATCGTTACTTAACAATATTCTTTCTTTTAAAGAAAAATGGAGAGCAAAATAAACTCGCTGAACTTGTCAGATTTTTACTCCCACCGACTAGGCTTATAAAGAAAATTAAAAATTCAGGGAAAAATTAGTAGATATGCTAACATATAATTAGGAAAGTCCTAAAATGAAGAAAGCCTCTAGGGAGACTAGAGACTTTCGAAAATGATAGATAACATCGGCTAAATGTTAAACACGCTGCAATAATAAGGAGAATCTTCAATAAGTGGGTAATGTTTGTCAAGAAAATTTTTTTATTATTTTTGTAAGTAGTTCTACGTTAAGACTCTTGTTTCATTCTTTATCAATGGGGAGTTTGAGGGGTAAAATTGGGCGTTAAGCCCGATTTTGCCCCTCAAACTTCCTTTGCTTTTGCACCAGATTTAAGAGTCTTAAAGTAGAAGTAGTTACCCAAGTTAAAAGTGACGGATGAATTTTGCTAAGTATTGTGTATGAACAAGGCAAAAACGCGGGTATAGCCTTAACTATGGCGATTATCTTTAACGATGTTCAGGCGCAATAATCAATTAAACTGACCGACAGGACTAACTGGAATGACTAGTAATATGAAAAAAATACCTGTTGGTTGGGAATTGCAGACGGGTCTGTATTATATATATCTTTGATTTGTCTTAGGAACGCGGAATTAATAAACTAAGGTTTTTGATAGAGTGTTTTCGTTCCTAGTTTTTGCTTTGAAAGTTCGATTTATGTTGATATAATGAGTATTTTCAAAGTGAAAAGTATGAATCAAATATCTTGTCAAAAAAGTAACTTTATTTATTTCGCGTTCCTAATTCTACTTTGGCACTTTAAAATGGGGCATTTGTTTTCTTGATTGATGTTCTTTTTTCTTTAAAAAAAAAGAATCAAAAATTCAAGGCTTGCGATATTTTGGCTGAAATTCAATTTGAAATAGCAGTTAAAACCAAACTCGTCCTTCTAACGTCGGACTCAAACGTGGTTTTTCCTTGGCTATTTCAAATTAAATTTCTTAACGCCAAAATCTTTAAAGTCATCTAACGCTAAAGTGCCAAAGTAGAATTAATTATGGGTGACCCTAACTATGGTTTTTAAGGCTATCCTTTTCCGATATTTTTAAAGAAAAACGGTAAGTTCCAACTGACTTTAAGCACAATGAGCACACGTGTTTTTTTACCTGTACCTTAATAAGTTTTAAGCAAAGCAGGCATTTTTATTGAAAAAATGGCACGTGTGCATACCGTATTTTAAATCAGTTTGAACTTGCAAAAAATCTTAGCCTTAAAATTCCATACATAATTACGGTAACCTACTTACAACTTAAGTATCGTTTTATTGAAGTTTATTTTTATAAAGTATTGTTTATAAATAATTTATAAAGTGTGATTTTTTTTATGTTAAAAAAGCACTATTTATTAGGGTGCTTTTGCTTATATAAAAGTGAATTTAATTAGACAACGCAAGAAAAAAAATAGTACAAATTTTTAAATTTTCTATTCAAATAATTTAAATGTTCCCAACAAAACCTTTATATTTGTCCCTAGTATTTCCCTCCACTCACGGATACTAGCACTATTTGTTAAGCCTCACCCATTGTTAAATCGTAGTTACTTTTATATTTAGAATACAAAATTTAATCTGAAATCTTCTAATTATTGACACTAATTGATAGATTTCGACTGTAAGCCTATTGCCAGTTTTGCGAATAGGCTGCTATTTATTTTTTTATTTGAAGGAATAGCTTGCTGGATATATTTGTGCGATAAAATTTTAGGACTCCATCCTAAAGCTAAATTTGTGCATTTAAGTCACAATCAACCATTTTTACTATGAGATTCTTGAGCATATTAAATCGTCAAACAATGAAATACGAAAATCTTTTTCGCATGACGAAGTCTTTTTGTAAGCAAAAAAAAGCAACTAGGAATAAAGGATTACAATTTTTCTGGGGATTCATTTTCTTGGCAATTTTTTGTATTTCTACTGGTTTCAATTGGCATTCACCAGATGGAAAAGTGGCTACATCAAATTTGGATTTCTATAATTGTCTTTCCGAATCGAACTTTTTGGAAGCCATCAATAGCTGGATGAATACGCCTACTATTGATGAAGTCAATACGACCAACCCTAATGATTGTGATGTGAACAATGGTAGTATTTCTATCTCTGCAACAGGGACAGGCGCCATCGAATATTCGATTGATGGTGGGATGACTTGGCAAGGTTTCAATACTTTTTTAAATGTTGGTGCCGGCAATTATGCGGTACAGGTACGCATGGGAACAGTTTGTGTGCCAGCAGAAGAAATAGTGACATTAATTGGTCCTAACTCACCGATGATTATCGACATTGTAACCAATAATCCGGGGGCTTGTGACATTCAAAATGGTATTATCGTAATTTCAGCAATAGATGGAAGCGGGCAATATCAGTTTAGTATTGACAACGGCGTCACTTGGCAGAATCAAAATTCTTTTTCGAATTTATCTTCAGGTACTTACCAAGTCGTGGTGCGAAACTTAGACGAAACTTGTCTCGTTTCTGGAGGCATCATAACCTTGACGGGTTCGCCTGATGAACCAATTATTGAGGATGTTTTTGTGAGCAATCCTATGAATTGTGATACGCCGAATGACGGCATTATCACAATTGTTTTGAGTAATACTTCTGGTGATTTTGAATTTTCCAATGACGGTGGGGCGACTTGGCAAGTCAATAATTCTTTCACTAATTTGCCGGAAGGTACCTATTCTGTTTTCGTACGCCGAACGGATATGACTTGTCAAATAACGGCTGGGAATATTCAAATTACCAATCTCATAATACCCGTCATTGATAATGTAGCAGGTGACCACCCAACGAGTTGTAACACTAATGATGGAAATATTGAAATTACTGCCACTCCAGGAATTGGTGAAGTAGAATATAGTATTGATGGTGGAATTTCTTGGATGCAGTTTAACTTTTTTTCAAATTTGCCGTCAGGTGAATATCAGCCTTCTGTTCGTAATTTAGATGGAAGTTGTCAAGTAGATGCTTCGATTTTTACGTTAAATGCATCAACTCAGCCAACTGTTGACCAAGTTTTTAAAACCAACCCTAGTGACTGTGTAGCGAATGATGGGCAAATTATTGCAACTGCAATTCCTTGTGGCTCAAATAACGTAGAGTATAGCATTGATGGTGGAAATGTTTATCAACCCACGGGAACTTTTGCTGATTTAGCAGCAGGTATTTATGAAGTTTTAGTTAGAAATATTGGTGAAACACAAACGGTTTCTTCTGAAAATATTACGCTCATCGCACCAGACCCACCTGTGATTGATGATGTTGCTTCTACAAACATTGACTGCGCAGGAGACGGTGGTTCAATTACCATTCAAGCAAGCGGAAATGCAGGCTTTTTGGAATATAGTATCAATGGGATGGACTGGCAGAATACAGGACAATTTGGTGAATTACCTGCGAGTGATTACACGCCCTTTGTTCGTTTCCTTAATAGCGATTGTTTTGTGACTGGAGATGTCGTGATGCTTTCGCAAATGCAAGGTTTAACTATTGATGATATACAAACTGTTGAGTCAGGTTGTGGACAAGCAACAGGTTCTATTACCATAATTATCGTCAGTGGTTCGGCTTTAGAATTCAGCATCGATGGCGGAACAATTTACCAAGCGAGCAACTTCTTCGATGGCTTAACTTCTGGAAATTACACGCCTACTGTACAAATCGTCGGCGGCGATTGTGAAACTTTAGCTGACCCCTTGACCCTTCAAGAAGACGATGGACTAGACATTCAAAATGTAATTTTCTCGAATCCAAGTGGCTGTGAAATCAATGATGGCTCAATTACAATTTCGGTGACAAGCAATTCTGGAGATATATTATATAGTATCAACGGTGGTGATACTTATTTGCCAACCGACGAATTTATTAACCTTTCTCCAGGCACTTACGAAATTTTTGTACAAAACGGCAACGGCACTTGCCCCGTCGAATACGCTTTGAATCCATTGATGCTTTCTGCGCCATCAGGCGGCCCAGCAATAGATGAAATCACCATCACCCCTCCTTCTGTTTGTGGTGCGAATGATGCGGCTATTAATATTTTGGCATCAGGCGGGCCAGTAATTCAATACAGTATTGATGGTGGAGTGACCTTTGAATTTACCAATAATTTCGCAGATTTAGCTGGCGGTGCTTACAATTTGGTTTTACAATTTCCAGGCAGCACTTGTACAACTGAAGAAATGATTATGGTCGGTGACGAAGTGGCTTGTGACGATATTGTGAATGTAACGATTCCTGCGGAAATGACCACAGAGATTTGTTTTGGGCCAGAGGTTTTACAAATTGTAGGCACTTTGACCAATACTGAATTTTGTAATCAAGGAAATCCCAATACTGTTTTTGCAACAATTATTAATAACAATTGCGTCTCTTTAGCCGCACAAATTGGCTTTAGTGGGTTGTCTCTTGACACTATTTGCACGGTGCATTGCTACGATAATGACCCTGCACTTTGCGACACGACTTATATTGTAGTCACTGTTGATGACGGAATGAGCAATTGTGAGGACGTTTTTTCGGTGAATCAAATTACAGAAGACTATGGTGGAAATCCGACGCAAGTTTGTATTGCTCTACCAATTTTAGACGCAGTTAATTTGACTTTGATTTTAAATGGAAATGC